>JBJKPH010000164.1:0-8722 GCA_046706585.1 Bacteroidales bacterium
GCGGGGCTCCGTCGTATCATGATGAAGTAATTACCTACGATGTAAAGGAAGAAGACGGCAGGCATCTTGCGATCCTTATGGTTGATCTGCACCCCAGGAAAGGAAAGAGCGGCGGAGCATGGATGACCACTTTCAGGGAACAATCGGTTAAGGGAGACAAGGATATCAGACCCCTGGTTTCGATCGTTGCCAATTTCTCAAGGGCAACCCGGTCGAGACCATCCCTGCTTACACACAATGAACTCACAACCCTCCTGCATGAATTTGGCCATGCCCTTCACGGTATGTTGTCAAAGTGTAACTACGAATCATTATCCGGAACAAACGTTGCCAGGGATTTTGTGGAACTGCCAAGCCAGATAATGGAAAACTGGGCTTACGAAAAAAGATGGCTCGACAGCTGGGCCAGTCACTATGTAACCGGGGAAAAAATACCTGCAAACCTTTTTGATAAGATCAGGCAAACACTGAGCTACAATGAAGGGTATGCCTGCAACCGTCAGCTGGGATTCGCATTTCTCGATATGGCTTACCATACAATTACCGAACCACTCACAGAAGAGATATCCGCCTTCGAGCAAAAGGCTCTCGGACCTACTGAATTATTCGATCACGTAAATGCCACAAACCTGAGCTGTTCTTTCGGGCATCTGTTCTCCGGAGGTTATGCATCGGGCTATTACGGATACAAGTGGGCAGAGGTGCTCGATGCCGATGCGTTCAGTCTCTTTAGTGAAAAAGGCCTTACCGACAGCGAAACGGCAGACTCGTTCAGAAAGAATATTCTTGAAAAAGGAGGATCTGATGATCCATCGGTGCTGTTCAGAAACTTCAGGGGTAAGGATCCGTCGGTAAAACCGCTTCTCCTCAGAAGCAGCTTTATAAAAGAATTATAAATAGTATATTTGCCTTATACCCTGAAGATTGGGGTTATTCTTTTAACTGACTAGTATTCAATATTTTATTTCCACGGCATGATATCATTCTTCGAGATTCCCGGCAGGATCATTGCAGTAAAATCAAACATAACCCATAGTGAGAAGGAAAAAGAAAAGCTTAAATGGCTTTTCAGTGGAGCACGGTGTTTAGATGAAAATATTATCATGGGTTATTTTGTAGGCCCGAGAAAAGAGATGGTTACTCCCTGGAGTACAAATGCAGTGGAGATAACACAGAATATGGGAATCGAAGGAGTGGAACGAATAGAGGAATATATCAGGGTTAACGATGAGAAGCCTTCATATGATCCTATGCTTCAGTCATTTTACAGGGACCTTGACCAGGAAATATTCACTATCGACCGTGAGCCGGAACCCGTAACACCCGTTGCAGACATAAGGGCATATAACGAAAAAGAGGGACTGGCACTCAGTGAGTCTGAGGTAAAATACCTGGAGGACCTCAGCAAGTCGCTTAACAGGAAGCTTACAGACAGTGAAGTATTCGGATTCTCGCAGGTTAACTCTGAACATTGCCGGCACAAGATATTTAACGGAAAATTTGTGATCGACGGCGAAGAGATGAGAGAGTCACTTTTCGAGCTGATCAGGAAAACCACAAATACCAACAGGAACAGCATAGTATCGGCCTATAAGGATAACTGCTCTTTCTCATCCGGACCAGTGATCGAACAATTTGCTCCGTTAACACAAGACAAAGCCGATTTTTTCGTGATAAAGGAGTTTGACTCCGTGCTCTCGCTCAAGGCAGAAACCCACAATTTCCCGACAACGGTTGAACCGTTCAACGGTGCCTCTACCGGTACCGGAGGTGAGATACGCGACAGGATAGCAGGAGGGAAGGGAGCACAGCCTGTGGCTGGCACAGCTGTATATATGACATCGTATCCCAGGACTGAAGGAGCACGTGAGTGGGAAAAGGCAACATCCGAAAGAAAATGGCTGTATCAGACACCTGCCGAAATACTTATTAAAGCCTCAAACGGAGCAAGCGATTTTGGCAATAAGTTCGGACAGCCGCTGATCTGTGGCTCGCTGCTTACATTCGAGCACTTCGAGAATATGAAAAAGTATGGATACGACAAGGTAATAATGCTGGCCGGAGGTATTGGCTTCGGTAAAAAAAAGGACAGCAATAAGGATATTCCTGAAAAGGGAGACCTTGTTGTAATGCTGGGAGGCGATAATTACAGGATTGGAATGGGTGGCGGTGCAGTATCATCGGTCGATACAGGGAAATTTGACAGTACCATTGAGCTGAACGCAGTTCAGCGTGCAAACCCGGAGATGCAAAAAAGGGTATACAATGCTCTAAGGGCGCTTGCCGAGTCAGATGTCAACCCGGTAATTTCGCTCCATGACCATGGAGCAGGTGGTCATCTGAACTGCCTGTCTGAACTTGTTGAAGCCACCGGGGGTAAAATTGATATCAGTAAATTACCTGTCGGAGACACAACGCTTTCGGCAAGGGAAATTATTGGCAACGAGTCGCAGGAAAGAATGGGGCTGGTAATAGGCAGATCCGATATAGACACATTGAAAACAATTGCTGCCCGCGAAAGGGCTCCCTTATATATAATCGGAGAAGTAACAGGTGATCACCAGTTTACTTTTGAGAACAGTGTTACAGGTGAAAAACCCATCGATCTTCAGCTAACATCATTCTTCGGCGATCCGCCGAGAACGATAATGACCGATTTTAATAACACACCTGCTTTCAAACCGGTTAAATGGGATATTGATAAGATCGGTAAATACATCGAACTGGTTCTTCAGCTTGAGGAAGTTGCCTGTAAAGACTGGCTTACCAATAAGGTTGACAGGTCGGTTACCGGCAGGGTAGCCAAACAACAGTGTGCAGGAGAGCTGCAACTACCCCTGAATAACCTGGGGGCCATAGCACTCGATTACAGGGGTGTGAAAGGTCTTGCCACATCGGTAGGTCATGCACCGGCTGCCGGTCTGGTTGATGCAGCTGCAGGGTCGGTATTGTCGATAGCCGAAGCGCTCACCAATATTATCTGGGCTCCCATGAAGGATGGTATAAGGAGTATCTCACTGTCAGCCAACTGGATGTGGCCTTGCAAAAACAAAGGGGAAGATGCAAGGCTGTATGAAGCCGTTCAGGCTGCCAGTGATTTTGCCATTGCCCTGGGTATTAATATCCCCACAGGAAAAGACAGCCTGTCGATGACACAAAAATATGATAATGATACCGTGTTTGCTCCCGGAACGGTCATTATATCGGCATCGGGCGAAGTATCAGATATCAGGAAGATAGTTGAGCCCGTACTGGTAACCGATTCTGAAACATCATTGCTTCTTATAGATATGAGCAGTGACTCCATGGCACTGGGAGGCAGTGCCTTTGCACAGGCACTCAATTATGTGGGCGATTCGGTGCCTGCCGTAAGGGATCCGGGATATTTTCTTTCTGTTTTCAATACTATCCAGCAACTGATTGGTGATGGTAAAATAATTGCCGGTCACGATATATCAGCCGGGGGACTGATAACAACACTGCTGGAAATGTGCTTTTCCAACACTTCGGGAGGAATAAGCCTGAACCTGGATGCATGCGGTGAAGAAGACCTTGCACTGCTCCTTTTCAGCCAGAACCCGGGGATAGTGATACAGGTTGAGGATGAAACGGAAACGGGCGAGAGGCTATTATCGGAAGGTATAGGATATCTCTCTATCGGAAAACCGGTGGCAAAAAGATCTCTCTTTATCAGCCATGGAGGCAAAGAAACCGAGTTTGATATCGATATGCTGAGGGAAAAATGGTACAGCACCTCACACCTGCTGGAACTCAGGCAATGCGACAGGCAACTGGCAGTTGAAAAACTGGCGAACTATATGAACCACAGGATTGAAATAGATACCGGTAAATTCAATGGCAGGCTGGATGACCCCGGGACCTCACACGGCAGGAGAGAGAGAAGCGGTATCCCTGCCGCCATTATCAGGGAAAAGGGAGTGAACGGAGACAGGGAGATGGCATACGCCATGTACCTAGCAGGTATGGATGTCAAGGATATCCATATGACAGACCTGATAAGCGGAAGAGAGACCCTGGATGACGTGAACATGATTGTGTTTGTCGGTGGCTTCTCCAATTCCGATGTACTGGGTTCGGCTAAAGGGTGGGCCGGGGCTTTCAGATATAATGAAAAAGCACGGCTTTCACTGGAGAGGTTTTATGGAAGGGAAGATACTCTTAGTCTGGGAGTATGTAACGGATGCCAGTTGATGGCAGAACTCGGACTGATAACACCCGGTCACAGTAATATGCCCAAGCTTGTACGAAATGCATCAGGTAAATTTGAATCGAATTTCCTTTCGGTGGAGATTAAGGATAACAGGTCGGTGATGCTCTCAGATATGGCAGGTATGAAACTGGGTATCTGGGTTGCTCACGGCGATGGCAGATTTATCCTCGCAGGTGACGAAAAAGAATACAATATACCGGTAAAATACAGGTACGATACCTACCCGGCCAATCCCAACGGATCTGATTACAATACTGCCGGATTATGCTCCGATGACGGAAGGCATCTGGCAATGATGCCACATCTTGAAAGAGCGTTTATGCCGTGGCAGTGCGGTTACTATCCCGAAGACAAAAAGAATGATGAAGTTACTCCATGGATACAGGCATTTGTTAATGCCAGGAAATGGATTGAAAAACAGATAAAATAGTTTTAATACCGGCAAAGCACTATTGAGTCAGCGGCTTCAGAACAAGACTTCTAAGAATAGTCTGGGAACCCTGTATGGCAGCCTGGGCAGACACCGAACCCTTACGTAATTTATCACTTACCACCTGTATATTATACTGACCGGGATCTTCGATATATATTGACCCGAGCTTTGAATCGGCCCTGAAATATGGTGTATGAACATCATTGTCGTCAAGTACGATCTCGTTGCCGATTGGTTTCCCAGTTATCTTTTTATCTTCGAAATTAACAATTACCGGGGCTTCGTAATGAAGGTCCATGGTATCCTGTGTCAGACTGGTAAGCCATACTTCATACCGTCCCTTATTAAGAACTTTTATCCTCCATTCAGCCGTATTACTGCTTGGATTATCCTCATCACTCAGGAGGTATGCATCCTCAATATTAAGTTGTATTTGCCCGTCAGATTGCTGTACTATTTCCTTCTCGTTCGTGATGTTCTCTGATGTAGATTTCGATTCCCTGTTACACCCTGCAAAATATATTATGGTAGCAAGTGCCATAATAATTAACCCTTCTTTTCTCATCTAATAACGCTTTTTCTATTAAACGAAATATAATTCTGGAAATTGCGCAAAAATCGTACCTCTTGTGTTCTTACTGAAAAATAATTGCTGCAAATATAATATTAATTTTGCAACTCATAAAAGATCAGGAATAAACAAGCTCCTTCCTGCTTTTGTCATATCGCTTGTTAACCTCAGGCTCTTTTATTATTGCTTCCGCCACTAGTTCAGCTACATCAACAACCCTGGTTCCTGCTGGTTTCGATACTTTCCCGAAGGTCTTTTTGCACAGCGGGCATGAGGTGGCAAGAAAATCAGGCTTACTGACCAGCATTCCGGATAAAGCGTCGCCGGCTATATCGGTCACCTTGCTTCTGTCGAGTTTAAGGTTACCAAGGCTTCCTCCGCAACAGAACGCATTCTCACGTTCATTTTTAGTTTTTTCAAGTCTGGCAACATGAATAAGCACTTCCCGCGGTTCATCATAAATTCCTGATCCTCTTCCCAGTTCGCACGGATCATGATAAACCACCGACCGGTTAAAGAAGTTGAGCCTTATCTTCTTCTCCCCGATCAGCCTGTTGATATACTGGGTATGGTGAAGGATCTCAATATCTAGATGGTAGCTTTCCCTGAATATCCTGTAGCATATCGGGCATGATGTCACAAGCAGATTTGCTCCCGATCCTGTAATTATTTCTGAATTATGACTGATCAGTTCTCGTGCTTCCCTGTCCCTGCCTGCCAGTGTTAAGGGCCTGCCGCAACATACAGATCCGTTTCTGTCCATGAAATTATACCTCTCTCCTGCCACATTGAAGATCTTTTCCATTGCCGCCGGTATCGACGGAGTAAGATGCGACATACAACCGGCAAAGTATATTACGTCACAGGTATTTGTGTTATTTTCATTTTTAAGGTATCCGAAAGCCGGTTTACCGTTCTGTTCATTTTCCGTGTTCCTGTCTCCAGATCTCATAAAACCGGCATATATGCTTTTCATATCCCGGGGAGTCTCTCCTGCCCTTCTCTGTATCAGCCGTAAAGCCCCGAGTTCTATTCCCACGGGGCAGCTCTCCTCGCATCGTCCACACATAAGACACTCAAGCGACATGTCATATACATCATCCTCTCTTTTCAGACCTTTGACAAAATATGCTGACTGCATATGGTTAATATTTGCCGATCTGCTCATCTGGCATGCATCAATACAGATACCGCATGAGGAGCATGAATATATCTCTGCTTCGGCGTATGTTCCGAACTGGTCACCGGTTCTGACACCTGAATTCCTGAGAAAGATCAAAAATATTTCGGAAGGTATGTGCATGTATCTTGTACGCGGAAGGAGAATGAAGAAGATACCCAGGGAAAGCGAATAGAGCCACCAGAATGGGTATGCCAGGTGGTCAGCCGGAAGAAATTTACCAAAAAATGAACCCAGGCTTCCCGTAAGGAAACTACCGGAATGGTATATTGCCGAAGTAAAACTTTCTGCCAGCAGCCTGCTTGGAAAAATGAGCCAAAGCGAGGCAAGGGCTATCCTGTCAAGCAGTTTAAGCTTTGTTGTCTTTCTCATACCCACTATTCCCGACCAGAATCTCTTTATTATAGCTATCAGAAGTCCCGAGAGGATAAATGCAAGTATCAGGTCCATAAGAAAACCGTATGATCTCATCAACAGGGATACTGACGGCTCATGGACAAAAAATCTGAAGAATATTGCCCTGTAGGGAGGGTTCAGGTGATGTTCGCCGAACATATCAGCCTCAATAGTTCCGAAAAGTATCAGCAGGAACCAGCCGAATGCAAGGCTCATATGCATATAACCAAGTACAGGATTCTTTTTAAACACCTTCCGGTGCAGAAGGCTCTCAGTAAATATCTCCTTCAGGCTGCTCACGAAAGGGAGTCCGAAAAATCCCCTCTGCAACCTGAGTTTGTCGGTTCTGGGCAGGTCCCTGAACCATACGATCCCCCTAGTGACCACATAAAGAATTATAAAGTATAATCCTATATTAAACGGTATTACAAAAGGATCAAAACGCATAATTGTCAAGTTTTTCAAAGGCTGCTCTCATCTGAAACAGCACATTCCTTGTATTTACTCCCCGGGGGCACACCAGAGTACATTTACCGCACAACATGCATTTATCGATAGTATTTCTTACCTCGTCATATTCGCCTCTGCGCAGGAGAATATTCAGCTTTCGCAGGCTGAATTCGGTAAAAAGGGATGCCGTACATGTTGCAGCACACCCCCCGCATCCTATACATAGGGCAAGAGATGGCTCATTCGACAGTACATAATCGAGGGCTAACAGGTTGTTCCTGTCATAATCGATCTGCCTTCCTTTTACAATTCTATATCCGAAAGTTTTCAAAGCAGTTATCTTTTCTTCCTGAGGTATTCAATAATTCCTGCTGCAGCTGCCCGGGCATGAGAAATTGTATCCGTAATATTCATTGGTGCGGTACAGGTACCTGCATAGTACAATCCATCCACTTCGCTGATATTATTCCCGTAATGGTTATCGGCAACGCTGAAAAATCCGTTTACACCTGTGGAAAGTCCTGCAATTTTTCCCGTTTCAACACCCGAAGCTGAATTTTCCATTCCTACCATCAATACCATCATGTCGGTTTCCATCTTTAAAGGCCGGCCCGACAGAGTATCTTCAGCCTTTATCACCAGCCTGCCATCGATATTCTCTGTTGCCTCCGATACCCGGCCCCTGATATAGTTAACTCCCCACTTTTCCTGTGATTCGCGGTAAAGTTCTTCGTAATAAGGACCAAACATTCTCATATCCATATAAAAACAGAACACTTCTGTCTGAGGCAGATGCTCCCTTATCTCTATCGCCTGCTTCACTGCTGTCACACAGCATACCTTTGAACAGTGGAAGTTGCCCACTTTCTCATCCCTGGAGCCGACGCAATGTACAACTACAACCCTGCGGGGAGGTTTGCCTGCTGCTGTAACGATCTTATGTTCATGGAACATTTTTTCAAGCTCAACTGAAGTGATCACGTTATTGTAGATACCATATCCATATTCTTCCTTACGTCTTGCATCAAAAAGGTCGAAACCTGTGGAAAAGAGTATTGCATCAGCCTCTTCAAGATCACCCTTTGTTGTTGATACTGCAAATTTCCCATGGTGTTTAATGATCTTTTTTGCCTCTGTTCCGGTCATTACACTGATCATAGGATTGTCAATCTCTCCCTCCAGATATTCGGTAACCTCCCTGCCCCTTCTTCTGTCGGGAAACAGCTGATACCAATTGTTAATTTTACCGCCTGTGACATTGTCCTTTTCAACCATAGTTATCCTGTGCCCTTCACGGGCCATTAACCCTGCAGCAGTACACCCTGCTGTTCCTCCTCCTATTACAACAACATGCTTCCCCATTAACCTAAACATTAATAAGTTCACCCGGCGCTTTTAGCTTACTCCCGTCCTTTGCTATGAATTTGTCTTCGGGATCATATTTCACACCCATTTTATCAA
>JBJKPH010000165.1:0-2888 GCA_046706585.1 Bacteroidales bacterium
ATCGAACCCATTGCAGCAAAATAGGGGATCGTTGCATGCAACGTTCCTATTCGGCTACTATTTCGAGTTTGATCTCGGCTTTAACATCACGGTGAAGCTTTATATTGGCCACGTATGAACCAACTTCCTTAATCTGGTCACCGGGGATCGATATATCTTTGCGGTCAATGTCAAAGCCCTTTTCTTTCAAAGCTTCTGATATCTGTATGGTATTTACCGATCCGAATATCTTTCCTGAAGTACTGGTCTTTGCTCCAATAGTGATTGTGATCTCTGAAAGTTTCGATGCTACCTGTTCAGCTTCTTCGCGTATCTTAGCCTCCTTGTGAGCCCTCTGCTTCATGTTTTCAGAATGAACTTTCCTGGATGATTCTGTGGCAAGAACAGCAAATCCTTTAGGTATAAGGTAATTCCTTCCGTATCCGTTTTTGACCTTTACTATGTCATCTTTGTGTCCCAGTCCGGGCATATCCTGTGTCAATATGATATCCATCTTATTACCTCCTCTACTTTAAAAGGTCTGTTACATAAGGCAGAATGGCAAGGTGCCGTGCCCTTTTAATAGCCTTGGCCACTTTCCTCTGGTACTTAAGGGATGTCCCTGTTATCCTTCTGGGCAGGATCTTCCCCTGCTCATTAAGAAATTTCTTAAGGAATTCAGGATCCTTATAGTCGATATATTTTATCTTGTTCTTCTTGAATCGACAGTATTTCTTTTTCTTTATTTCAACTGTCGGCGGGGTCAGATATCTGATCTCTGAGTCGTTCTGTGCCATCTTTTATTCCTCCTTGACTTTTTCTGATTCTCTCTGTTTTCTTTTCTTCTCAGCATATTCAAATGCATACTTGTCCATACGGAAAGTAAGGAACCTGATGATCCTTTCATCCCTTCTGTACTGGACTTCAAGTTTTTCTATCAGTTCACCCGGTCCGGTGAACTCGATAAGATAATAGAATCCTGTCGACTTCTTCTGGATAGGGTAGGCCAGTTTCTTCAGACCCCAGTTCTCCTCATGAACGACCTCACCTTCATTCTCGGTGTTGACCTTCTTGAATTTTTGTAGCGGTTCCTTCCTCTGGTTCTCTGACTACACGGGTGTTGCAATGAATCCGGTTTCGTAGTGGTTTAACATAATTTTCTATTAAAATAATTATTAAAATCGGGATGCAAAAGTAGCGTTAATTTTACTAAATAACAAACTATTACTTCCATTTTATTTGCTTCCGGTTTCCCCATTTCATTTTATCGATCACCTTATATTATTTATATTTGTAGTGAGCAAATTTTGTAAAAAAATTGTTTGAATGGAGAATTTTATTGTATCGGCACGGAAATACAGACCTACCACTTTTGATATGGTCGTTGGTCAGGAATCAATAACCAGCACCCTGAAAAATGCTATCAGGACCAGGCATTAATCACAGGCCTACCTGTTTTGCGGACCAAGGGGGGTTGGAAAGACCACATGTGCACGGATACTGGCCAAGGCTATCAATTGTGAGAACCTTACCGATGAAGTGGAAGCATGCGACAAGTGCGAATCGTGTCTTTCCTTTAATTCATCAAGGTCGTTCAATATTCATGAACTCGATGCGGCTTCAAATAACAAGGTTGACGATATACGGTTGCTTACCGACCAGGTAAGGATACCGCCCCAGGTTGGAAGGTACAGCATATATATAATCGATGAGGTTCATATGTTGAGCACATCAGCATTTAATGCTTTTCTGAAAACACTTGAAGAACCTCCTGCACACGCCATATTCATTCTGGCAACAACCGAAAAACAAAAGATCATTCCAACAATACTGTCGCGATGCCAGATATTTGACTTTAACAGGATCTCGGTTGATGATATAGTAGCCCGGCTTGCCTATGTTGCAGATAATGAAGATGTAGTTGCTGAACATGAGGCACTTCATATAATAGCCCTGAAAGCCGATGGTGCTATGAGGGATGCTCTTTCAATCTTTGACCAGATTGTCAGCTACTCTGGCAAAAACATTACTTATTCACAGGTGATAGAAAACCTGAACGTTCTTGACTATGACTATTACCTGAAGATCACAGATGCATTTATGAGATCGGATCTTTCAACAGCCTTCCTGATATTTAATGAGATACTGGAGAAGGGATTCGACGGGCATAACTTTATCTCAGGTCTTGGCAGCCATTTCAGAAACCTTCTGGTATCAAGGGACGATGCAACAATTAAGCTGATGGAAGTCAGTAAGGGGATCAGGGAGAAGTATGTCGAACAGACCGGCAGAACACCGCTGGCATTCCTTTACAAGGGACTGGATATTATAAGTAGTTGTGATGTTAACTATAAGACGAGCAGGAACCAGAGGCTTCACATCGAACTGGCCCTGGTAAAACTGTGCTCGGTTCTTCGTAATAATGATACTACCCAGACAACTGAGACACAGGTAAGGAAGACAGTTGAAGAGCCGGAGCAAAAACCGGTGGAGAGAAAAATGCCCGATGAGCCTGCAGAAACCTCAAATGCAGAACCGGAGGGAAAGAAGGTATACAAGAAGGAGGATGATCAGGATTCTTCAGGCTCATTCTCCATCAAGGAAAACCTGGGTACGAAGAGCAATGAAGAGGTAAAAGACGGTAGTGACGGGGAATATGGAGATAACGGTGAGCCGGAATCAGAACCTAAAAGTTTCAGCGAGAATGATCTGCATTCTGCCTGGAGAAAATTCGGATCAAATGTTAAAAGCCCGAGAATGGCCAGTATAATCCAGGCTATGGCCCCTGAACTGAAGGAAGAGGCTATGGTTGTCCTGAAGCTTAAGAATGAAGCCCAGAAGGAGTACTTCGACAAGAAATACAAGATCGATATGCTCGATTTTCTTAAAAAGGAGCTTGGGAACAGGAA
>JBJKPH010000166.1:0-4493 GCA_046706585.1 Bacteroidales bacterium
CCAAATCGGTGTGCTTCGTTTCTGAGTTGCTGTATTATTTTCAGGCTTATAGAATTCTTATTTATATATACCGGTACCGGGTCGTCGGGGAAGTAGATCTCTTCGAGTCTTTTTGCAATCCCAATCATTGATAGTTTTCCCCGGAGTCCAAGCTGAACGATACTTTTCATGGCAGCATTAAGCTGGCCCTTACCCCCGGCGATCACAACAAGCGACGGCAGTTCCTCCCCTTCATCCAGTAATCTCCTGTATCGCCTGAATACAACTTCCTCCATCGATGCAAAATCATCGGCCCCGGTAACGGTCTTAATATTATAATGCCTGTAGTCCTTTCTGGAAGGCCGCCCGTTTTTAAAAACAACACAAGCGGCAACAGGATTTGTTCCCTGGAGATTTGAATTATCAAAACATTCCATATGATACGGAACCACTGGAAGTCTCAGGTCTTTTTTCATCTTTTCAAGATTTTCTTTCATCCTGCTGCCCGGACCAGATTCGGCCTCCCTTTTATTTTGGTTCATCTTGTATAACAAAGCGTTACGCTCTGCCAATTCAAGTAACTTTTTCTTATCTCCCCTTTGAGGAACGGTGTAGTTAATGTTGCCTAGTTCGGCGTCGGGCATGCATGAAACAATGATCTCCGGAGAATTACTATTGTACCGTTCGCGTAATTCGGTAATAACCAGCGACATAATCTCATCTGATCTCTCGTCAAGTTTTTTTCTCAGTTCTACTGTATGGGTCTGTACGACAGCACCCCTGATTATTTTCATATAGTTAATATATGCCCGGTCCTGATCTTCGGTGTAACCAAAAACGTCCACATCCCTGATCCTGGGGTTAACAACAGTCGATCGGCTGCGGTATTTTTCAAGTATATTCAGTTTCTCCTTTATCACCTGGGCCTCTTCGAATTTCAGCAATGAAGAGTATTTTTGCATCAGATCCTTCAGGTAACGGTTTACCGAATTAATGTTCCCTTTGAGAATGTTTTTTACCTGATCAATAGCTTCATTATACTCTGCCTCATTCTGCTTTCCCACACAGGGAGCCTTGCAGTTACCTATATGATATTCCAGGCAAACACGATACCCTGACGTTTTTATCTTTTCGGCCGACAGGTTGTATGAACACGTTCTGAGAGTGAACAACTTGCGTATCAGATCAAGCAGTGTCCTCACCATTACCACAGACGTATAAGGTCCGAAATAAACAGATCCGTCCCTGAACACATTTCTTGTCATGAATACCCGGGGAAACGGTTCGTTTTTTATACATATCCATGGATATGTTTTATCATCCTTCAGCAGGATATTATACCGGGGCTGGTGTTTTTTAATAAGGTTGTTTTCCAGCAGTAGTGCTTCAGATTCATTATCGACAACAGTATGTCGTATTTCCCTGATCCATCCTGCCATCACCCGGGTCTTGCCGGTAAGTGTTCCTGAAAAATATGATGATACTCTTTTCTTCAGGTTCTTTGCCTTTCCTACATAGATGATCTTTCCCTCTCCGTTAAGAAAAAGGTATACGCCGGGCTTTGACGGCAAAGAGTTTAATATAGTCCTGAATTTTTCGGATTGAACCATAATATCCTTTTCCCAAAATTAATCATTTCGGTGCTCAATCCTTATTATTCTTCCAGGAGGCTTGCAGGGAAGAGGGATTTATTTCACAAAAAGAGGAGTAAAAGAGAATTTTCCCACATCAAACAGGCCTCTGTCGCCTATTTTAATACTGGGAATAACCAACAGTGCCATAAATGAAAGGGTCATAAACGGAGCCGCCATGCCGGACCCCATATCCTGCACATAATGAGACATTTGTTCATATTCTGCCGCGATTGTTCCACATGGAACATCCGACATTATCCCTGCAACCGGCAAAGCAAGCAGCATGCTTTTATCACCATCTGAAACAGCCATTCCCCCTTTTGAATCAATAACCATATTAACTGCTCTTATGATATCCCTGTCATTTGTTCCAAGAGCAATAATATTGTGGCTGTCGTGTGCAACGGATGTTGCAAATGCACCTCTTTTCAGTCCGAATCCCCGAATAAACCCGACCGCCGGGGGATTATCATTATACCGGTCCTTTACAACTATTTTAAGAATATCCTTTCCCATGCTTCCCTCTTTATCCCCGGAAAAAGGATAATCAACCACCGCCGATCCCGTAAACAGTTTGCCGTCGTATGCTTCGATAACCCTCACCTTATTCCCTTCAGCCTTTATTTTAATGGCTTCGTCACCGATCCTTGACGCATTGAACCTGTTAATCCTTCCTTCAGCCGGCACGCTGAACAAAACTTCTCCCCTTTCATAAACTTTTCTTCCGCCTATCCATGTCTGTACCACATTCATTTCTGATATAGAATCCACAACTATAAAATCAGCGTTATCGCCTGGCCGCAGCATACCGACATCAAGCCCATAATGTTCGATTGCATTACGCGATGATGCGGCTAAAACATTGAAAATATCATATCCTTTTTCCAGTAACGATACTACGATCCTGTTTATATGCCCGTTTATTAACATTTCCGGGTGCAAGTCATCACAACATAACATTACCGATCCGGGACTTTCTTTCAATAAAGGATGCAACGCATCAAGATTCCTGGCGGCACTCCCTTCCCTAATCAATATCTTCATTCCTAGCCCAATTTTTTCCCTTGCCTCTTCTATAGTTGATGTTTCGTGGTCTGTTGCTATACCTGCGCTTATATATTTCTTCAGATCATCACCCGACAGACCGGGTGCATGTCCGTCAACTGGCTTACCCTGTTTCTTAGCTGCATTAATCTTTCTTAATATTTCTTCTTCCTCTCCTATAACAGCAGGATAATTCATTACTTCAGACAAATAGTAAATATCCTTTCTTTTAATTAATTCCTCTATCTCATATGCATCGAGTCGGGCTCCCGAACTTTCAAACGAAGTGGCCGGAACACATGATGGAGCACCAAAATAAAATTTTAGTGGCACCTTTTTACCGCTTTCTATCATAAATTCAATTCCTGGTATACCGGTTACATTCGCTATCTCATGCGGGTCTGATACAACAGCAACTGTTCCGTGTGCGACCGCAGCTTCAGCAAAGTGTGCAGGTGTTATCATTGAACTTTCAACATGAACGTGAGAATCAACAAAGCCTGGTAATATATACATATCCGACTCCCGGTTGTTTTCCTCGATGCTTTTAATCTTTCCCCCCTCAACTGTAAATTCAACATTTTTAATCCGACGATTAAAAATATCAACAACTTTTCCAAAAAGTTTTTCCATTATAAATAAAAAAAAATTGTTCCACGTGGAACATTTATCTTCCAAGATAAATTAGAAGAACATGAATGTCAGAAGGAGAAACACCACTAATCCTGCTTGCCATTCCAATTGTATCAGGTTTGTGCTTTTCCAGTTTTTGTCGTCCTTCAGTAGAAATGCTTTTTAATTCATCATACACTATATCTTCAGGTATTCTCAATTTATCAAGTCTTTTAACTTTATCAGCAAGCATCTTCTCTCTTTCTATATAGCCCTGGTACTTTATTCTTATTTCTGTACTTTCTAATATTTCATTCCTTCTGTTTTTAACCTTATCAACAATTTGCCCGGCCTTATCAAATAATTCAACCAGATCTTTCATTTGCACCTGTGGTCTGGCTGCAATACTCAACAATTTCACCTTCTGCTTTATCACTGTTGTTTTCTTTTTCTTTAGGTATTCATTAATTTCTTCGGGTTCCACACTCCTCTCGCTTACGAATTTGGAAAGCTCCTCTTCTGTCTTTAGCCTTTTCACCATTCTCTTTAACCGTTCCTTCTCTGCAAGATTAATATCATATCCTTTCGCTGTAAGCCTTTCGTCTGCATTATCCTGTCTAAGCAATATTCGGTATTCAGCCCTTGAAGTAAACATTCTGTATGGTTCGTCTACACCTTTAGTAACCAGATCATCAATTAATACTCCTATATATGCCTCATCCCTCCCAAAGATCAGAGGCTCCTTTTCATTTAATTTTAAAACAGCATTAATACCCGCCATTAGTCCCTGAGCACCGGCTTCCTCATAACCTGTAGTACCATTTATCTGACCGGCAAAATACAGATTATCAATTTCTTTTGTTTCCAACGTTAGTCTTAATTGCGTTGGTTGAAAAAAATCATACTCTATCGCATAACCCGGCCTGAATATGTGCACTTTTTCCAATCCCGGGATCTTTCTCAATGCATTCAGTTGTGTTTCCAGCGGCAGGCTTGAAGAAAAACCATTTATATAAAACTCTACTGTATTCCGCCCTTCGGGTTCAATAAACAACTGGTGCTTATCCTTATCAGCAAAAGTTACTATCTTATCTTCTATACTCGGACAATAACGTGGTCCCCGTCCTTTAATCCTTCCCTGGAAAAGCGGACTGAATTTCAATCCTCTCCTCAGCTCTTCATGCACTTCTGAATTTGTATGAACAATAAAACAGCTCTTCTCAT
>JBJKPH010000167.1:0-1713 GCA_046706585.1 Bacteroidales bacterium
GCCCGATGCAATTATTGCACAGCATGTACTGCCCGAACTTAAAACAGGAAAAGTGGGCTTCTGTGAAGGAATATACATGGCTTCGAGTGATGAAATATATATCGATATTAAAGGAAAGGGAGGACATGCTGCGTTACCCGAAAGAAGCACAGATCAGGTGCTTATCGGTTCAGAGCTGGTAAAATTGCTAAAGGATAAGACAGCCGGTTGGGAGTCACAGGTCCCCAGAGTCCTTGGTATTGGGACTTTTATTGCCAAAGGTGCAACAAACGTTATCCCCGAAACGGTTCATATTGAAGGAACACTTAGAACATTTGATGAGGAACTGAGAAAGGACCTTCACACTATGATTACAGAAACATGCAGGGCAGTTGCATCTGAAAATGGTGTTGAGATAGATCTCGAATTAAGAAAGGGTTATCCCGTTCTGAAAAATGATCAGCACCTCACAAACAGAGGGGCTGCTATAGCAACTGAGCTGTGGGGTGAAGAGAATATAATGAAAATGGGACTAAGAATGAGCTCCGAAGATTTTGCCTTTTACTCACTTGAATATCCGGTCCTGTTTTACCGCCTGGGCGTGAACAGGGAAAACACCGACAGGCTGGATCTGCATACTCCGGTATTCGATATTGACGAAAACGCACTGTCAACAGGCACCGCTACAATTACCTCAATAGCAATCGGACTGGCTAACGACTTATAATGTTTTTCGCAACATAATCGTGTGTTTATTCTTTTCTTATTCAAAAATTAAAAATAAATTTGCAGGGTCAATAATTCGAATTTCTAATTTAAAATAATCGAGATGGCTTATAAGATTAATGACGATTGTACAGCATGCGGAACATGCATAGATGAATGCCCGGTTGAAGCAATTTCTGAAGGCGATATTTATGTCATTGACGCTGAGGTTTGCACAGATTGCGGTGCATGTGCCGATGTATGCCCGACTGAGGCTATACACCCCGAGTAGTAACTGTCAAAAAGAAATTTTAAGGCTGTCTCAGAAAGACAGCCTTTTTTATGGCTTATACCTTGCCTCCTGAAGGATCTTCTGGTAATCGGTCATTCTCATCAGATCATCCAGCCTGGTGCCCGGGTTGTTCTGCATATACTTCTCAATTATCCTGAAAGCTATCCAGTTAACAGCCCTTCCTGGCGATTCGTTGGTAAAATATGAGGTAAAAGGTGCTTCTCCGGTAAATTTCCTTACCAGCATCTCATCGGTATTGAAAAAGAGATCATGCTCAACCAGGTATTCCCACATCCGGCTTTCATTATCCATGCAAAACTGCATCTGCCGGGTGGTAAATCCAAATAAAAGAGTATCAGCTTCGGCCGGAAGAATACATCGCGTAAAGTACAGAAGCTTACCTTCATACATCATTTTATTCAAAAGACTTGCATCAACCCCTTCATCCTCGAATGGCCAGGTAGTAGACCCGATAGCATAAATACAATCCGATGGTATCTTCTCAGGAATCATGTTCCTGATCAGGTAATTATACAGTCCCAGCATAGGATAATACTTGCAGTCCTTACCCAGGTACCTGTCGAGACCTACTGCCACAACAGAATCACCGATCACAATACTGTTGTTGAAACCCGAGGTGAACGAATAAAAGGCAGGTATCTCCATATCAGGGAAATAATATCTGAGGTGTCTTGCAGCCAGAGAAAGTTTTTCCTCAAGCAGACCAAGGTCAGGGT
>JBJKPH010000168.1:0-14757 GCA_046706585.1 Bacteroidales bacterium
AGGATGAACTGATTTGATAATTTCGTGCCCTGTGGTTTCAAGTTTTCTGGCAACGACAATCTCGGCGATCATTTCGGTTACACCTGCTCCAATCATATGAGCTCCAAGCAGTTCACCATACTTATCATCAAAGACCAGTTTCACAAAGCCATCCCTTGCACCCTCGGCTGATGCCTTGCCGCTTGCTGTGAAGGGGAATTTACCAACCTTTACCTCGTAACCCTTCTCCTTTGCTGCGGCCTCGGTAAGTCCGCATGAAGCTATTTCGGGTGATGTATATGTACATGCCGGGATATTGTTATAATCCAGGGGCTCGACTTCCAGTCCGGCAATCTTTTCCACACAGATAATACCTTCGGCTGAAGCCACATGGGCAAGTGCAGGCCCATGAACTATATCACCTATTGCATATACACCTTCAACGCTGGTACGATAAAAATCATCAACTACAACTTTGTTCCTTTCAGTCCTGACACCGGCTGTTTCGAGCCCGATACCACCGATATTTGTTTCTACTCCAACAGCTGAAAGTACAACTTCAGCCTCGATCACGACCTCTCCTTTTTTCCCTGACACTTTAGCTTTGCATATACCTGATACTATCTCAACTGATTCTACCGAAGCGCCTGTCATAACCTTCATGCCAGCCTTTTTGAATGATCTTTCGAGTTGTTTAGATACTTCTTCGTCCTCGTTAGGCACGACATTTGGAAGAAATTCCACCAGTGTGACCTGTGTACCCATAGAGTTATAAAAGTTTGCAAATTCACTTCCGATAGCTCCCGAACCAACTACGATCATCGATGCCGGAAGTCTGTCGAGTGTCATTGCTTCCCTGTATCCGATGATATGTTTCCCGTCCTGCTTCAGGTTAGGCAGTTCCTTTGACCTGGCCCCGGTGGCCAGTATAATGTGTCTGGCTTCATATCTCTCCTTACCGTTTTCGCTTTCAACTTCAACGGTATTATCACCTGAAAGTCTGCCAAAACCCTTTATGACATCAATATTGTTCTTTTTAAAAAGAAATTGTATCCCCTTACTCATGCCGTCGGCCACAGACCTGCTCCTTGAAACGATCTTTCCAAAATCGGCACTTATTTCACCCGTTACTTCTATACCATAATCGGAAGCATGTTTCACAAACTCAAATACCTTGGCACTTTTCAGTAATGCCTTGGTTGGGATACATCCCCAGTTAAGGCATATTCCCCCGGGTTCATCCTTTTCTATCACTGCAACTTTCATTTTGAGTTGTGAGGCCCTTATGGCAGCAACATATCCGCCCGGACCGCTTCCTATTACAATAAGGTCGTAGTTTGTCATTATGAATTATTTAGTAGTTAAGTTAATATTATTCCGGTTTCGTTTTCCACTATTCTTAAGTCCTTTTACAACCCTGACAGCAAGCCATATAATTACCAGGACAAATATCACTGTTGCTCCGGGAGGTATATCAAGATACCACGATGCAGCCAGTCCTGCCAAAGTACCGGCAACTCCCACGCCTGATGAAATAAATATCATCTTCCTGAATTCACCTGTAAAAAGTGCTGCAATATTAGGGGGTATCGTAAGGAGGGATAGTACAAGCACTACTCCTGCCATCCTGATATTCAGTACTATTACAAGAGAAACCATCACGATCAGCAGATACTTGAAAAGGGTGACCCTTGGAGTAAAGGTCCGTGCATAATTCTCATCGAATGATACATATAGTATTGTCCTGTAGTAAAATATAAAGAAGAGAGATATAATAACAGCCAGGCAGGCAAGTGCAATAAGGTCGCTTGTGGCTATTGTAAGTATACTCCCAAAAAGGTAGCTCATCAGGTTTGGAGTATACCCCGGCGTCAGGTAGATAAAGATTATACCGATGGCCATCCCGAAGGCCCATAGGAATCCTATTGCCGAATCTTCGTTCACCTCCTGTCTTTCCGAAAGATACCGGATACCGATGGCTGAAGCGACCCCAAATATTGCAGCGCCCAGCACCGGACTGATACCCAGCAGGTATCCCATTCCAATACCCCCGAAACTGGCATGAGTGATACCTCCCGAGAGAAATACCATTTTCTTTGAAACGATATAGCTACCGGCTATACCTGCCGTAATGCTTCCAAGTATCCCTGCAATAACGCTCTTTATAATATATCCGTACTCAAGAATAAATGTATCCATTCCTAATGATTTTCAAGGACGGTATGAGGAATACTCCCGTGTGCTATAAGTTGTATCGGGCAGCCATATCCTTTCAACTGCTCGTTGGTTATCTTTTCAGAATCGTGGTAATGCAGATCACGGTTTACACAGGCAAATGACTTTACATATGCCGATATTGTACCCACATCATGTGAAACCATAAGTATAGTAATCTCCTGATTGAGTTCTTTCAGTTTATCATAAAAACCCTGTTCAAAAGAGCTATCCACGAAGTTACCCGGTTCATCGAGCAATAGCAATGCCGGCGACCCGATGATGGCCCTTCCCAGATAAACACGCTGCAATTCTCCTCCCGAAAGTTGTGTGAGGCCTTTTTGCCCAAGGTCCGGTATTCCCAGATCATCAAGTATCTTTTCCGCAAGTTTTTTATCATCAGAAGACATTCGGGTTGAAGCTTTCCTGGTATGCATTAGGCCTGACAGCACCACATCCTTCACAGTAAGCGGGAAAGAAATATCACTTTCGGAAAGCTGCGGAAGGTATCCTATATTATGTGGTCTGGTACGCTGTGAAACATATTCAATCTTTCCTCTTACCGGTTTCAGAAGGCCCAGGATCACTTTTAACAGCGTTGTTTTCCCCCCGCCATTCGGACCAATAATACCTATAAAGTCACCTTCTTTTACAGTAAGGTTCACATCTTCAAGTACCAGTTCACCATTATAGGCTGCCGAAACATTATTCAGTACCAGTAGCTCATTCATTTGAATCATTTTTTTCTGATATTTCAATACTCTCTGCAAGTGATCTGGCAATATAACTGACAGACCCGGGCCAGTCTGATGACATCGGATCTATCTCAACCAGTCTGGCACCAATCTCGCCGGCAATAGTCAGGGCATTCCTTTTGTCAAATTCTCTTTGTATAAAGATCACCTTTATACCTTCCCTCCTGCCAGTGTCGATAAAAGATCTCAGATCGGCAGGAGAAGGTTCCTTACCCTCTGCTTCAACAGGTATCTGCCTGAGATCATAATCTGAAGCCAGATATGTTAGCGCCGGATGAAAGATCATGAAAGATGATCCTGCCAGTGGTTTGAGCAGTGAATCACACAACGCCTTCTGTTTCTCTATCTCCGATACCAGCATCCTGTAATTCTTCTCATATGTATCCTTGTTGGGAGGATCAAGAGTCACGATGAAATTCTTTACCCTGGCTGCAATAATAAAAGCTCTGGAAGGCGACATCCAGAAATGCGGATCCACACCTGTTTCATGTTCACCATCACCGTGATCATGCTCTGCTCCTTCAATTAGCTCCATCCCTTCCGACAGGTCGAGAACACTGATATCCCTGTTTACCTGCAGCAGTTTTTCACGCCATGCCAGCTCATATGTAAGGTACCCGTTGAAAATTATCCCCTTTGAACGCCTCAGATCCCTGACTGATGAAGGAGTGGGTTCATATGTTGCATGACTGGCTCCGGGAGGTACAATGACATTAACTGAAAAATGATCTCCCGCGATGGCTTTTGCAAAATAGCTAATGGGTTGAATACTTACTGTTATGATATTCCCCCCTGCATCCTTTCCGGGTTTGCAGGAGAATAGCAGGAGCATCACAAATATGACCAGGGTATATTTTTTCATCCGATCAGGTTAACAAAACAAATTTAATATATAACATCACAAGACCATAAGAGTTGTATATGATTTATAATTAAATTAAGCTAAATTTGGGCCATATTGTCCAGGGGACACCAGTTTTTTTAAATTTGATTGAGCATGAGAGCTGCAGGAGACAGGTTGGCCGGTATTTTAGCAGAAGATCAGGACAACTATATCTTCCTTCACAACACCAAAACCATCGAAACAGCCAATAGGATAATGAATGACGGCTTTAATTTCGAAAGCCAGCTCACATATTCTACTGACAGGGTAAATGCAAAAGACCCTGTGGAAATAAGTTATTTCCTTGTTGAGAGAAAAGATTACGGTAACCTTACGGTTATAATTGAGATCAACAGAACAGTTTTTTTAAGATATCTCAGGCTTGCCGAAGCATCGAATCTCCATTTCGAGGAACTTTTCACAATAACAACACCCAGGCTTAGTGATAATGATGAGTATATTTATACGTTATCTCCCAGATATATAAAAGGCATTTTCAACATCAGGACCGGAGAGATCATCCCCAATCCGAAATTCGACCCGCTATACGAATCACCTTTATATGTTGAGAATTACGAAAGGCTGAAAGAAGCAGAGTAGTGATAAAAAAAGGAAGGTCCGGATCTTCCGGTCCGGACCAAAATGCTGCTATAGTTAGTGTGTGAGTGAGTTTAATAGCTTTTTACCGATATACGGAATACTCCCGTGGCATCCCTGGCATCGATCCCAAATTTCCAGTCGCCGGCTTTGCTGGTATCTTCCTCGCTTATTGTGAAAGATTTTGACCAGTTCACATTTCCATACTCATCAATAAGCACCTCGGTATATGTCTTACCGTCGGGCATTGTAATTTTTATACGGACTTCTCCTGAATCGCACATGCCTGATATGGAAATGGATGCCCTTTTAGCATCTTTTTCAACGGAAAAGGTAAAATCCTTCTCAAAGGAAGCTTCCTTCATTGTTTTTGAGAAATCCATACTGGTGCTGCTCTGTGATGAGCCGTTCACAAAAATATAGCCTGGTCCGTCCTGCAAATAGACTCCTGATAAGCCTGTCCCTGCTCTTGTTGTAGCATCAATATATGCCTCCCGTGCAGTTTGAATTGCTTTTTCCACCTCTCCCTTCGCAACCTGTTTTTCCAAAACAAACTGTTCCTGCTTCGCTTTCTCTTCCTGAAGCTTTTCCTGAATCTCCTTTTCAGACTGTACCTTTTGCTCCTTGACCTCCTGACCCATTAAGGCTGTGTTAGTTCCAAAGAGTGAAATTACTGCAATACTTAAAATGATAACATGTTTTTTCATGACAACTGATTTTAATACCTGATACAAATCTAAGTACTATCCCTTTTCGATTTTGTTAACAATGGGTTAAAGACAGGTTAACGGTATTACCAACCATTATAAATTCTTAAATTTGAACCGCAACCAACACTTCAGAATGAAAAACTCCAGGACATTCATACCTGTCGTTATCGCTTTCATGATATTCCTTTTGGCACAATATTATATTGTCGGCCATGTATGGAAGCAGAAGGATGAAGTGTTCAGGCTAAGATACAGGACAGTAGCAAGCGAGGTTGTTAACGATATGATGACCTCGGGAGAGACCGGTTTCAACCAGTCGTACTATTACATTGATTATGTTACTGCGCCGAATTTCGCTGACAACATTAAGCTGTTTGAACTTGATTCATCAGGCTTTGCAAGCAAGATCACGGAAAATATTACAAAGGATCTGACAGCCTACGAAGTACTTTCAAAGCAGCTTGTAACAAGGTTTGAGAAGCTCGGGCTGGAAAAGAAATTCGACCATAAGATCTACGTGAACGATCTTTATCTTCTCGACTTCAACAAAAAATACCATATCTACAAAGCTTCCGATGAGGAATTAAATAAACAATCCACATCGGGCAAAATTCTTGTTCAGACTTTCCACAGCGAGGGTAACAACTATTTTGTTACTTTCGACTATTATATCGATTTCGCCAACAAAGAGAAGATCATTTTAAGGGAGATCGCTATAACCCTCCTGCTAAGCATCCTGAGCCTTATAATACTTGCTGTGATCTTTGCGGCAACACTACGTAACTACTTAAGAGAAAAGAGATTATCGAATCTCAAGACTGATTTTATCAATAATATGACCCATGAGCTTAAAACACCTCTTTCGACAATTACGGTAGCCGGCAAGACACTGAAACTTGAAGATATACTGAAAGACAGGGAAAAAATAATAGAAACTGCCAACCTTATAGGTAAACAATCTGTACATCTTAACAAGCTTATTAATCTCATTCTTGAGATCAGTATGTGGGAAAGGATGCAGTTCGGGATCGAAAAAAGTGAGGTTGATATGGAGGAGCTCTTAAGGGATATTGCTGATGCATTCAGGAATGGTTGTGGTAAGGAGTGTATCTTCGAGGAAGTTTATAACCTCAAAGGTGCAAAGGCGAATGTTGATGTAGTGTATTTCACAACCATGGTAAGCAACCTGCTGCACAATGCGGTTAAATACTCAGACGGAACTCCGGAAATAAAACTGGAGGCTACGAACGGTGAGGGATTCACAATAGCTGTTTCCGATAAAGGAATAGGAATAAACAGGGCTGATCAGAAGCATATCTTCGAGAAGTTCTACAGGGTAACATCAGGTAATATTCATTCCAACAAAGGTTTGGGACTCGGGCTCTATTACGTGAAAAAAATTGCCGAAGCTCACGGAGGAGATGTTATCGTAAGCAGCAAACCGGGTAAAGGAAGCGTCTTTATAATAAGCATACCATAAAATCACCAGAACGATGAAAGTACTGATTGCTGAGGATGATATCGACTTCGGGAATATTCTTTCCCAGTATGTTACCATCAGTGGTTTTGATGTGATACTTACAAGGAACGGAAAGGAAGCCTGGGACTCATTCACAAACAGTAAACCTGACATCTGTGTACTCGATGTAATGATGCCGGAAATGGACGGATTTACGCTGGCAGAGAAAATTAGGCAGACCGATCCAGACATGCCTTTTATCTTCCTGACCGCGAAAAGCCTGAAGGAGGATATTGTAAAGGGGTTGAAACTGGGGGCCGATGACTATATAACCAAGCCTTTCGACCCGGAAGTTCTCATCCTGAGAGTAAGGAATATACTCAAAAGGGTTTACTCAACGGTAAACGACGAATATTCAGTCTCAAACACCACACTCAGGTTCAATACCCTTGAACTGACATGTCCCGCCAACAAGGAGAAACTCACCCTTAAGGAGGCACAACTCCTGAGGTATCTTATTGCTAATAAGAACAGCATACTGCGCCGCGATGATATCCTTACAGAGATTTGGGGTGAAGATGATTATTTCCTTGGCAGAAGTATGGATGTGTTTATCAGCAGGTTAAGGAAATACCTCTCTTCCGATACTGGTATCGAACTACGGACTATCAGGGGCACAGGCTTTATCCTTGAAGTGATGGAATAGCATTTCAATAAACCAGTGTTTGTCCCGATCAACCAATGATGTTGGCCGTAATTTCAAATCCCGACCATAACGAGCTTTAAAATGAATTATTCTCCCAGTAACTCTGCCACTTTCTTCCTGAGTGCATCACCCCGAAGATTCGTTGCAATAATCACGCCCTTCGAATCAAGGAGGAAGTTTGCCGGAATTGCGTTTACTGCATATAATTTTGCAGCCGCGTTCTCCCAGTATTTAAGGTCCGAAACATGATGCCAGTCGAGATGATCATCCGCAATTCCCTTAAGCCAGGCATCCTTGTTTGAATCGAGTGATACACCAAGTATATCGAAACCCTTATCATGGAACTCATTATATACTTTTACAACATTCGGATTTTCTGCTCTGCAGGGTCCGCACCATGATGCCCAGAAATCGACCAGAAGAACCTTTGGCCCGATAATATCGGACAATTGAACAGGATTACCCCCGGTATCGTTCATTGTGAAATCGGGTGCAACCTTACCTATCGCGACCTTTCCCAGAGCCACTACCCTTTCCTGCAATAATTTAACGATATCTGTTTCTTTTAGTTTGGGATCAAGCGCATTTACATGGTTGTTGAGTTCCTCTGCATCCATCCCATACATAAGTGATCTCAGTATAGTAGGTGTTGCATATGAAGAAGGGTTATTTTTGATCCAATCCATCTGTGCCTTCTCAAGTTCGGTACTCAATTCCTGCCTTTGTTCCGACAATGCTTCTGCATCTTCGGTCCTCCCCTCTTTCACTGCAGATCTGTATTCCTGATATAATTCTGTATTCTTTTGGGCGAAGGGCTCCATCATTTTATTATACCTGTTGTATTCATCATTGGTTACCCCGCCTGCAACTGTCGCATTGTACAGAGAATCTGCATTACCTGTTACATTTATATGTTCATTCTCAAGGAAGAACATTTTATTTCCTCTTTTACCATCAATACCAAGGTAATATACTTCGGGATAGTCGACCGATCCCTTCGGAAATTCGAATACACCATTAACAATGGTAGCCGAATCAATCCGCTCCATCTTTCCTGAAACCCTCTTCTGAAGAACAACTGTTCCCTCATCCAATCCACTTACAGATCCGGACAGTACATATTGCGGTTCACTAGTACATGATACCACAAGTGCAATCAGCATAAACAGATAAGCTACTTTTTTCATAATAAAATAATTTGTTGGTCCAAATTTATAAAATTATTCCGACCTGCGCATTTCGTCGAAGTATTTCTCAATCATCCTGACAGCAGCAGTATACGATGTAATTTTGCCTTTCCTCAGTAATTCTTCATGCTGAGGCAGCATCTCACTGATTATTTTGTTATTGTAGAACGAATTTTTCAGGTTCTCCGATATTGTTTCATGCATTCGGTATATTGCCTGGTTCATTCTCCATTCTGAAAGAGACCCGTTCTCAGAAACGATTTTCCGGTAATCTTCAATCAGGCTCCATATCTCACTCACGCCCTTCGACTCCACAGCACTGCATGTCACAACTTTAGGAGTCCATCCCTTGCGCCGTGGGGGAAACAGGCGGAGTGCATTCCCGAATTCCTGACGGGTCATTTCAGCTTTGTCTCTGTTTGTTCCGTCGGCCTTTGTAATGGCTATGGTATCTGCCATTTCCATTATTCCTCTTTTAATCCCCTGAAGTTCATCTCCGGCACCGGCAAGCATCAGCAGGAGGAAGAAATCGACCATCGAATTCACATGTGTTTCCGATTGGCCTACTCCAACTGTTTCAACAAAGATAGTATCAAAACCTGCAGCTTCGCATACAATAATTGTTTCACGTGTCTTCCGGGCAACACCGCCCAGTGAGCCTGCAGAAGGAGATGGTCGTATAAATGCGTTTGGGTCTGACGAGAGTGTCTCCATACGGGTCTTATCTCCAAGTATGCTGCCACCAGAATGCATGCTGCTCGGATCGACGGTCAATACAGCCAGTTTATGACCAAGCGACGTTACCTTCTTGCCCAATGCTTCGATAAAAGTGCTTTTGCCAACACCAGGAACACCTGTAATACCTATTCTGAAGGAATTTTCGCTGTACGGCAGGCATAACTCAACTATATGCTGGGCAATATCATAATGCTCAGGCTTTGAACTTTCGAGAAGCGTGATTACCTGGCTTAGGATTGTTCTGTTCCCTTCAAGGATAAGTTCGACATATTCAGCCGGCAAATAGGTCTTCTTCTTTCTTTTCCTGGCTCTGCTGATAACATCAGGATTAACGGAAGGGGGCTGTTCAACCCCCTTATTTACCGACAGCGCACTTTTATTGCTGTCACCGTTATTCGCCAGGCCCATAGATTATTATTTTTCCGGGGCTTTAACAACAGTTCCCGTCACTACCAGTGATATCTGGCTGTTTTTTGGATCATTGGTTACAACAGTTATCACTTTATTCTGTTTCCCCTGGTATGAACCAGAGTTGAATATTGCATCTATAGTACTCGATTCACCCGGCTTGATTATTGTATTGGGTGGTGTAACAGTTGTACATCCGCATGACGACCTCACCTTTCTAATGATCAGGTCGCTTTTACCCTCGTTCGTGAATTTGAAACTGATATCTTTCTTTACATTCTGGTTTATTTCACCGAAATCAACAGTTGTGGCATCAAACTTCGCCACAGGTGCATTCGCAAGTTCTTCTTTTGACATCGAACCAAAATCTTCTACAATATTGGCCGACAGAACCATGTAAACATTGTTCTGTATCTCACCATTAAGCACAACACGTACAAGGTCATTAACATACCCCCAGTCGTCCTTAAGCGAGCCGTCATATGTTCCTTCAATGACCCCTTTCTCTCCCGGTTTGAGTGTTTCAGGCTTGGCCTTGAGTGTAATATGTGACGGCACCCTGTCGAATCCTATCGTTATCGGTTCTTCGGAAGTGTTGATCACTTCCATTACCCTTATTTTCTTTTCGCCTTTTGTTACATCGGTAAAGGCAAGATGGTTGCTTTTGAACCTGACCCCGCCGACCGGCCACCTGTAAATCTCATCTACCGTCAGTTCCCTCGGAATAACGTCACCCTCTATTACCAGTACAGATACCGGAGGATTGGCATTTGTGTAAACTGTGGCTGTCTTTTTGAACTTATTCGGCCTGTTTGCAGGATCATACGTAACCTTAACATATCCTTTCTCACCCGGTTTCACCGGTTCCTTTGTCCAGTCGGGTGTAGTGCACCCGCACGATGCTACAACCCTGCTGACCAGCAGATCTGTAGTTCCTGTATTGACAAACTCGAAGGCATGTGTCTGTGGTCCGCTCTCTTCCCTGAACTTCCCATAATCGTAGCTTGTTTCATTGAATTTGATCTGTGGTCCGCCATTTTGTGCTGAAAGAGATACTGCAAATATCAGCACTCCAAATACTCCTGTAAGTCGTTTCATATCATAATAATTTTAATACCAAGTCATTAAATAAGATAAATACATGGGAAATCCCTGTGTGACCGTATGTCGTATTACAAAAACCGGTCCGAAATTGGTTTACGACTCAAATTTAAAAAAGTTTGGGCTTTTAACATATTTTTGAACCTATTATCTTAGCGTCTGTAACACGGATTGGCTTTTGGAATAATTTTTGAAGCAAACCAGGCAATCCCTATTAACGCATATGCCTTGAAAAAAAGGTCACTAAATATGGTCCTTGTGTTAATGCTGCTGCTGGTCGGGAACTCTCTCTCAGGCCAGTTTTACAACGGTTTGCAGATGACATTCGGAAAGAACAAGATCCAGTATTATGATTTCTACTGGTCATATTACCGTTTCGATAATTTTGACTGTTATTTTAATGAATATGGTAATGAACTGGCACAGTATACTTCATGGTATGCCCAGAAGAGGATTGAGGAAATAGAGGACTATTTCGATTATATGCTCGAAAAAAGGCTTATACTGATCGTATATAATAAACAGGCTGAGTTCAGACAATCGAATATCGGGTTGAATTCCGACCTTGAGGATTATAATATCGGGGGACAGAGCAGGACTATCAAGAACAAAGTCATGCTTTACTACGAAGGCGACCATGAATCATATGAGAACCAGATCTCGGCCTCAATAACGGAAGTGATTATCGATGAAATGTTATATGATGCCGAGAATCATGACCGTGTATCAGGCTCAAGTGAGGTCCAGTTGCCCGACTGGTACCTAAAGGGTCTTATAAATTATATAGCTTTCGGCTGGAACGAAGAGGCTGAAAACAGGGTGCGCGACGGTTTCATGTCGGGTAAATACAAAAGGCTGGATTTCCTTGAATATGAAGATGCCGTTTATGCAGGACAATCATTCTGGAAATATGTTGCCGACACCTATGGGGAACAGATAATACCCAATGTCATATACCTTACAAAGATCTACAAGAATGTTCGTGAAGGTCTTATGTATGTGCTTGGTTTACCGCTTAAAGACCTGGAAAAGGAGTGGTTGGAATATTACAAAAATTATTTTGAAAATATCGATTCCGGAAATGATCCGGGCCCGGGAGCAACTCTTATTGCACAAGCTAAGAAAAGGAAGGTAATTCAGGAGGCAAAATTAAGCCCCGACCAGAAATACCTTGCCTGGGTAACCTATGACAATGGCAAAAGGAAGATATTTATACATGATAACCAGACAGACAAAACAAAAAAGATCTTCTCCATAGAGCCAAAGTTCGAACAGAATGCAGATAACACTTATCCGGTGCTTGCCTGGCATCCCGGGAGCGACATCCTTACCTTCATAAACGAAGAGAAGAATGCACTTAAGATCTACTTTTACAGGATATCGACAGATAAAACAGAAAGCCGGAACCTGCTGTATTTTGATAAGGTTCTGGACTTTAACTATTCCAACTCGGGAAACAGGCTTGTTATGTCGGCGGTCAAGGACGGTGTAACCGATATTTATATTCATACAATAGCATCGGCTACAAACGAGCAAATTACCAGGGATGTGGCAGATGACCTTAATCCTAGATATCTGAAAGGCAGCGGCAACAAGATAATCTTCAGTTCAAATCGTATGAATGATACGATCCCTGCCGACTTCGATCCTCTGGAAAGAACAAACAGGGTGTTCGACCTCTTCATATATGACCTGGATAGAGATAACAGGGTTCTGACAAGACTGGCCGAGTCAGATTATGCCAACCGGTTCGAGGGGCAGGAAAATGCTTCGGGCGATATTCTTTACCTGGGGAACCAGAACGGGACCATAAACTCATACATGGCAACATTCGACAGCACGATAAGCTATATCGACACAACCACCCATTACAGGTATTTTATCAATTCGAGACCACTGACAAACTATAATACAGACGTTCTCGGGTATGATGAGGCTCCGGGGGGAATGTCGGCCAGCCTGTTTTACAAGGAAGGCAAGTACAAGCTCTATACAATGGATACGGGAAGCAGGGAGGCTGTAAGTGAGGAAGACATGATAGTATCAGGATTCAGGAAAGAACAACTTAAGGTTTACAACGAGGCCGACAGCATCGAGAAGTTGCGCGAATGGCTGATTGAAGAGGACCGGAGAAGAAGGGATACCCTGACAAAGCCTTTGTATGAATATTACAGCACTGATGAGCCTATTGATATCAACTTCTATATTTTTGAGAAGGAGAAACAGAACTATTATGAACAGCAATGGAGAAAGGATTATATGGATATTGATCTCGACACAGCCAGAACCAACTTCCCGCTGATACGGATCTATGAAACCTCCTTCTATAATAATTTCACTGCCAACCAGCTCGATTTTACATATCTCAACAATTCATATCAGCCCTATAGCGGTACAGCCCCATACTTTAACCCGGGAGTAAACTATATGACAAAATTCGGCATTGTCGACCTGTTTGAGAATTACCGTCTGACAGGGGGAGTCAGGCTTTCATTCAATTTTGACAGTAACGAATATCTGCTCAGTTTTGAAAACCTCAGGAAAAAGACAGATAAGCAGATTATATATCACCGCCAGTCACTGAACGGGTATAATGATACGGCCTATTTCAAAATTACGAGTAATAATTTCTACTATACGCTGTCGCGACCATTTACCGAAGTGATGGCCATTAAAGGGACACTTATCTTCCGCAACCAGAGATATGTACCGCAATCACTCGATTTCACTTCGTTAAACAGCAAAATGTTTACAAGAAACTGGATCGGACTGAATACCAAGCTCGTATATGACAATACAAGACCCAGGGGAACTAACATCTATTTCGGAACCAGGTTTATGATATTCGGTGAATATTACCGTGACCTGCAGATCAAAAAATCGGATATGTTTGTTGTAGGAGCCGATTTCAGGCACTACCTCAGGATACACCGCGACCTGATATGGGCTAACAGGATCGCTGGCAGTTCATCATGGGGGCCGTCGAAATTACTCTATTATCTGGGTGGTGTCGATAACTGGATGGGGTTCCTGTTTACAAAAACTCCCATGTTCGATCAATCAGTACCTGTTAGCCCCACTACCAGATATGCATTTCAGACCCTGGCTACAAACATGAGAGGGTTCTCGCAGAATGTAAGGAACGGGAATAATTTCATGGTTATTAACAGCGAAATACGGTGGCCCGTAGTAAAATATATTGTAGGGCACCCGCTTAAATCTTCATTCCTGAACGATTTTCAGGTAGTATTGTTCGGAGATGTAGGCACAGCCTGGACAGGGCTGACACCATGGTCGGGACAGAATGAATATGATACCGAAACATACAGGAACGGCGTTGTTGTAGTAACACTTGATACACACAGGCAGCCTATTGTTGAAGGTTTTGGATTTGGATTGAGGGCAAACCTGTTTGGATATTTTGTAAGGGCCGACTGGGCCTGGGGTATCGAAAATTCTGTTATCCTGCCGAATATTTTCTATCTTTCTTTCAGCCTCGATTTCTGACAGGCAATAACTCTGGAAATGGATGAACTATACAAAATAATTAAATCACGCTCTGAAGAACTTCTTGGAGAAACAATCAGGATAAGAAGAGAGATACATATGCATCCTGAACTTTCATTCAGGGAATTCAATACTTCCCTTTTTATCAGTGAATATCTCTCATCAAGGAATATCAGGTTTACAGGAGGCATTGCAGGAACAGGCATAATAGCCAGGATTAAGGGCAGCAAAGGTAAAGGACCGGTAATTGCTCTGAGGGCAGAGCTGGATGCTCTGCCTGTTATTGAGAAGGAGAAGAAGGAATATTCAAGCACGGTTGAAGGTGTGATGCATGCCTGCGGTCATGATGCCCATATGGCAATGCTCATGACCTCATCTGTAATTATCAGTCAGCTTACGGATAAGTTCAGGGGCGAGATAATATTTATCTTTCAGCCGGGTGAGGAGTTGTTTCCCGGAGGAGCAAGCCTGCTGCTCGACGATGTGACACTTCGGAATTTAGGCCCCCAGGCA
>JBJKPH010000169.1:0-2197 GCA_046706585.1 Bacteroidales bacterium
ATCTCCGGCATAGTTATTTTCAGGTCATTGCGCCGTTCCATTTCCCTGCCGGCGGCGAACCTCGCCCCACTGTTCCTGGCCCAGCTTCTCCTTGCTATTCCATTGTTTACATCCCAGTACAGCATCATTGACAGGCGCCTTTCCGCTTCAGGCGTTCCGTCGAGCAGCATGCCGAACCCGCCGTTAATGACTTCTCCCCAGCCGACACCACCTCCATTGTGAATAGATACCCATGTTGCACCCCGGAAAGAGTCTCCGATAACATTCTGAATGGCCATATCGGCTGTAAAGCTTGATCCGTCATAAATATTGGATGTTTCCCTGAAGGGTGAGTCTGTCCCCGATACATCATGATGGTCCCTTCCGAGAACTATAGGTGCCGATATTTTGCCTGAAGCGATTGCATCGTTAAAAGCTTTTGCGATCTCAATCCTACCCTCTGCATCGGCGTAAAGGATCCTTGCCTGTGATCCCACAACCAGCCTGTTAGCAGCAGCCTCCCTTATCCAGTGAATATTATCATTCATCTGCTCCTGTATTTCAGCAGGTGATCGTTCGAGGATCCCGGTCATAATCTTTGCTGCCAGTTCATCGCTTTTTGCCAGGTCAGCCGGGTCGTTTGAACAGCACACCCACCTGAATGGCCCGAATCCGTAATCGAAACATTTGGGTCCCATAATATCCTGAACATATGACGGATACCTGAAATTACCCCTTTCGTCAAGTATCTCCGCACCGGCTCTTGATGATTCAAGCAGAAATGCATTCCCATAATCGAAGAAATAGGTTCCATTGACCGTGTGGCGGTTAATTGCGGCAACCTGCCTGCGTAGCGATTCTTTCACTTTATCCCTGAATTTTCCAGGCTCCTCAGCCATCATCCTGTTCGATTCTTCGAAGGTAAGTCCCGCAGGATAATATCCTCCCGACCAGGGATTATGAAGTGAGGTCTGGTCTGAGCCGATATCTACCGTTATACCTTCATCTGCAAATTTTTCCCATACCTCAACAATGTTACCGATATAGGCTATTGACAGAACCTCATTATCATCAACAGCCCTGCGTGTCCTCATACACAGTTTTTCCGGATCGTCAATAACTTCGTCTACCCAACCCTGTGAATGTCTTTTCTCTACAGCCTTGTTGTTAACCTCTGCTATTACCGAAACCACACCGGCAATGTTACCGGCTTTCGGCTGGGCTCCTGACATGCCCCCCAGCCCTGATGAGACAAACAACCTTCCCTTACCTCCACCCTGCAATGGCGGATTCATCCTGAGGGCATTAAGGATAGTTATGGTGGTTCCGTGCACAATGCCCTGGGGACCGATATACATATATGAACCGGCTGTCATCTGGCCATATTGTGATACACCCAAAGCATTAAACTTTTCCCAGTGGTCCTGGCTTGAATAATTAGGTATAACCATACCATTTGTTACTACCACTCTCGGTGCCTCCTGATGAGATGGGAAAAGACCCATCGGATGACCTGAATACATTGCCAGGGTCTGGTTGTCGGTCATCTCCGACAGGTACTTTACAGTTAGTCTGAACTGTGCCCAGTTCTGAAAGACAGCACCATTTCCCCCGTACGTTATAAGTTCCTGAGGATGCTGAGCAACCCTTTTGTCGAGGTTATTAAAGATCATCAGCATTATTGCCGCAGCCTGCTTCGACCTATAGGGAAAATCGTCTATATGTCTGGCCTTTAGTTCATACGGCGGGATAAACCTGTACATATATATCCGGCCATACTTTTCAAGCTCTCCGGCAAATTCAGGTGCCAGAACGCTGTGGAACTTTTCAGGAAAATACCTGAGTGCATTCTTTACAGCAAGCTTTTTTTCATCCGTGGTAAGTATCTCCTTTCTCCTGGGAGCATGATTGAGATCCGGATCAAAATATCTGTTTTCAGGTAGCCGGGATGGTATTCCTTCTGATACCAGCCTTTTGAACTCGTCGGTTGCTGTCATCGTGATCAATGGTTTGAATGAGTACCACCAAAATTACAAAATTTTGGGGACGATACCGACTGGAATATTGGAAGAAGGCGAAAGGTTGCGAACGGCTTTACGCTTACTCCCCTGCAACATCCTCGTCCACAAGTATTCTTCCGCAATACTCACAAACGATGATCTTCTTACGCGATTTAATATCGAGCTGTCTCTGTGGTGGTATCTGATTAAAACAACCT
>JBJKPH010000170.1:0-5302 GCA_046706585.1 Bacteroidales bacterium
CAGTACTGCAGCCCCTGCTTTTCCGCATGAGCCGGCAGCCAGAAGGCCGTGCCCGAAAGTTCCTTTATGATCGAACCGGCTTCTTTTTTTCAATATCGAACTGATAAGTTTTTCATTAACCAGTGAAAAACTGCTTTCAAGTTCATCTATAATCTTTTCATGCAGGCCTATACCAAGTACCTTGAAATCGCCAACATGCTTTCCGTTCTCAGGCAGAAGGAATGACAACTTCGGAAACTGGAAAGTGAGAGTGGTATTTGCACAAATCACCGTTTCATGATCATTGTCTGAATTGGACTCCCCGAACAGTCCTGAAGGCATATCAACGGATATTACGGTTGCACCGGAACCATTAATTATCTTCACTATTTCGGCAGCAAGTCCCGACACCGGTCTTTTAAGACCTGTTCCGAAGATTGCATCTATTACAATATAATCCGGCGTTGGTACCGGCAACTCTTCTTTCCCTGAAACCTCGTATATTTTTACTGACTTTTCCTCTTTTAACCTGTTGTAGTTGATCTGGCAGTCGCCGGACCTATTTTCGCTTATCCTGATATCATATACTTCAGGATTGAATCCATTTTCTGACATCAGTCTGGCAAGCGCAAAACCATCACCCCCATTATTTCCCGGTCCGGTTACAATCATAATGCGCGACCCCCTGTCGATATTTACAGCACACCAGTCATACAAAGCCATCGCAGCTCTTTCCATAAGATCGATTGATCTTATTGGTTCGTTAGTTATAGTATATGCATCAATCTGCCGTATCTGCTCCGAGGTAAATATCTTCATTTCCCGCTTGGTTTTCACGTATCACAAAATTACGTGATTCTGGGATATTAGCAAATATGAAACGGCCAAAGGCAAACGGCGAAAAGCGTACGGTAATCTGTAATCTGTTACTGGTTAGATTATCCGTTTGTCGTTTGCCGTTAGTCGTTTTACCGCTGTTCCATCATTCCATTATTCCATCATTCCATTTCTTCCCTCTAAGCAATAACAGTTTTCTAATTGAAAAAGATTTCTATATTTGTTAAATCCGGATTTGTAATATTAATTAAAACGACTTATCATGTTCAAAGGACACCCCAAAGGCCTGTATGTAGCATTCTTTGCAAATATGGGCGAGAGGTTCGGCTTCTATACTATGATGGCCTGTCTCGTATATTTTCTCCAGGCGAAATATGGTCTAACTGCTGATCAGGCCGGAGTGCACTACAGCAATTTCTATTTTGCAATATATGCCCTTGCCCTTATCGGAGGGATAATTGCTGACAGAACAAAAAAATATAAAGGAGTAATTTTTACAGGACTTGTCGTAATGTTCGCCGGCTACCTGCTGATGGCAACACCCGGCCTGTCTCTTCCCGTCACCCTTACAGCACTGTACGTAATTGCATTTGGTAATGGTTTGTTTAAAGGGAACCTTCAGGCCATTGTCGGACAGTTGTATGATGACCCCAAATACTCGCATCTTAGAGACTCCGCTTTCAGTGTGTTTTACATGGGTATAAATATTGGAGCTCTAATAGCTCCTCATGCTGCAAACGGGATCAGGAACTGGTTTCTCGGCAACAACGGATTCACATACGATGCCGACCTGCCGGCACTCTGTCACCAGATGAACAATGGCACTCTGACCGACGGATCATTATTCCAGGAGCTGGCCGATAAGGTCAGTGGAATGCATGTAGTTGATCTTTCCGCTTTTGCACATAATTATCTTGATGTGTTTGCAAAAGGGTACAACTATGCTTTTGGAGTTGCAGCAGTATCAATGATAATTTCCATACTGGTATACATCTTCTTCCAGAAGCTTTTACCCAACCGCTCTATGGCAAAAGCTGAACCCGATGAAGCCGAACATAAAAGTGCTACAGGTAATGCAACAGCGATCATTGTTGCACTTACGGTTGGTGTTGTATCTGGTCTGATCCTTACTTTCCTCAGGGATATATATTCAGGACTGGCAATCGGGCTCTTTGCAGGTTTCATCACATGGATCCTTATGGCTTCCACAAAGAAGGAGAAGCCGAAAGTATCAGCCCTTATCCTTGTATTCCTTGTTGTAATATTTTTCTGGATGTCGTTCCACCAGAACGGTCTTACCCTCTCTTTCTTCGCAAGGGATTATACTGTTAAGCAGGTAGGTGCATTTAATTTCCTGTTCTTCGACTTTGTAGGTATGATATCAATACTGGCAGCCATTATGAGTATATCATTCTTCTTTGGCAAAGGTGCGGACAAAAGGACTAAGCTGATAAGCGGGATTATTGCGGTAGTTACAATCGTGTTTGCAGTATTAAGGTATACTCATATACCGTCGACCAATCCTATTGAGCCTGAGATCTTTCAGTCTTTCAATCCTATCTTCATAGTGATTCTGACACCTCTCATACTCGGGTTGTTCGCATGGCTCAACAGCAGAGGCAAAGAGCCATCCACTCCAAAGAAGATAGGAATAGGTATGGTTATTGCAGCACTGGGGTTCGTAGTAATGGCCATCGGATCCAGGGGACTGGTGTCACCATCTGATCTTGCCGGTTCACCATCGCCTGACAGGGTATCACCCTACTGGCTGATAAATACCTATCTGGTACTTACCTTTGCTGAACTGTTCCTTAGCCCTATGGGTATATCATTTGTTTCGAAAGTGGCACCTGTCAGGTTCCAGGGCGTCCTTCAGGGTGGCTGGCTGCTTGCTACTGCTGTCGGCAATAAACTGCTTTTTGTCGGAAGTACATTCTGGGGGAAAATAGAGCTATGGCAGCTTTGGCTGATCTTTACAGTCTGTTGCCTTGCCGCAGCTGCATTTATATTCTCGATAATAAAACGGCTTGACAGGGTATCACAGGCGTAAGTAATACTACATATATATAAACTATAAGGTCGGGATCTGAAATTCCGACCTTTTTTTTATTTATGCGACTCCTGCGAAGTCGTTATGGAAAACAACTGCAGAGCGGTCGCAGAATTGTATAACAATAAAAACCTGACCACTCCTCAAGAGTCGAACAAGAATATCAAAAATATTTATATATATTAACTATTTTATCATTTTATGTTGCATTTATTAATTATTTACTTACCTTTGCTATCATATATTATTTGTTTAACGCTTTTTAATTAATGTTTATTATGGATTCATTGTTTTTACCAACAGGTTATAAGAGTTCTCTTTCACTTAAAGAGACAGAGCAGGCGATAGAATGGATAAAGGATGCATTCCCGCAACAACTTTCATCTTCCCTTAAATTAAGCAGGGTTACAGCTCCAATTTTTGTTAAGGCAGGTACAGGGATTAATGATGATCTGAACGGTGTTGAAAAACCGGTATCGTTCAAAGTACCGGTGATAGCTGACGGAACTTTCGAGATAGTACAGTCACTGGCAAAATGGAAACGCATAATGCTGGCCGAACTGGGTACTGCTCCGGGGAAAGGCATATATACCGATATGAATGCAATAAGACCAGATGAAATACTATCGAATATTCATTCAATATATGTTGATCAGTGGGACTGGGAATTAAGGATAAAGAAAGAGGACAGGACCGTTGAATTTCTGAAGAAAATCGTCACTTCAATATACCGGTCAGTCAAAGCTCTTGAATTTATGGTTGCTGAAAAGTATAAGACGATCCCGGAGGTTCTCCCTGACAAAATAACATTTATTCATTCAGAGGACCTCTACAAGGAGTATCCCGATCTTGATCCCAGAAAACGCGAAGATGAAGCCGCAAAAAAATATGGTGCCGTATTTATTATTGGTATCGGATCAGCTCTGGGTGATGGCAAGCCTCATGACGGAAGGGCTCCTGATTATGACGATTGGAGTACTCCGACAATAAACGGGTATCATGGTCTTAACGGTGATATTATATTATGGAACCCTGTACTGGAAAGAGCCTTCGAGATATCGTCAATGGGGATCAGGGTTGACAGCGAGTCGCTTGCCAGGCAGTTGGACATTACAGGAACCAGCTCAAGATCAGGTCTTTATTTTCACAAAAGACTTGCAAGCGGAGACCTGCCTTATTCAGTGGGTGGCGGCATAGGGCAATCACGCCTTTGTATGTTCATGCTCAGAAAAGCTCATATTGGTGAGGTACAGTCATCCGTATGGCCGGAAGAAATGAAAGATCACTGCTCGAAAAGCAATATCCATCTTATCAGTTAAAAATACTAAAGGAAAAAATCAGGATATATATCATTAATTTGTCAGAAGTAATAATAATTATGCTATAATTGAACATTTATAACTTTCAACTTTTATAATATGAAAAGATTATCAGGCATAATATTATTACTGATGGCAGCAGCATCAGTTTCATACGGACAGCAAGACACCTCTATATATGTTAAGGTTGGTCAGAAGGTCCCTGCATTCAAATGCACATCTATCACAGGTCAGACTGTTGACACCAAAGACCTTAACGGTAAAGTATTGCTAATAAACTTCTTTGCTACATGGTGTCCTCCATGCAATAAGGAGTTACCTGTTTTACAATCAAATATTATGGATAAGTATGCAGGTAATAAAAATTTTGTACTCGTAGTGGCAGGCAGGGAAGAAACCGTTGAAAAACTGAAGGAATTTGCCAAAGAAAAGAATTTCAGGCTTCCTTTCGTACCTGACCCTGAAAGAGGTATCTACGGACTTTTCTTCGGGCAGACTATTCCCAGGAACGTGGTTGTTGGCAAGGATGGAAAGATAAGTTATATATCTACAGGGTACTCTGAAGAAGAATTCAAAAAGCTTGAAGACCACATTGCCGGATTACTGAAATAGATCAATAATGCTAAACAGGATCTCATATTCTTTTTTGATCCGGTTTTACCTCTGCTACTTTTTTCTTAATTTGCTTCCTCAAAACCAATATTTTGAGTTATGAGGAAATATATTATTTGTCTCGTTTCGGTGTTGTTCCTATATCCATCCTTAACAGCACAGCAAATACCTGAAGAACAGCTCTTAAAGGCTATGCACTCCATCTCAAGCCATGACCTGCTCGATTATGTAAAGACGATCACTGACGACAAGTATGCAGGAAGGCTCACTGGAACAGAAGAGTACAAGCAGTGTGCAACATGGCTGGCCGGCTTTTATAAAGACCTTGGACTTCAGCCTGCAGGTGATGACAGTACATATTTCCAATGGTTCAATATCCCGTATACGCTGATAGGACCTGATTGCGGACTATACCTTCACAGGAAAGGAGCAAACGGAAAGGATGAAATCAAAGAGTATAAATATATCACGGAGTATATGCCGGGCTCAACATCAGGTAACGGAG
>JBJKPH010000171.1:0-1066 GCA_046706585.1 Bacteroidales bacterium
GGGGATGGGTTTTCAAAGGGTAGAGGCCGGTCGTTCTTCTCATTTTATTAATTTTACATCGAAGTTAATTATTAACAAGATATTTTAAAACCATAGTGGTAATAGGGAATCTGACATTACCGGAAAAGCCTGTTTTTCTTGCACCGATGGAAGATATTACCGATCCATCGTTCAGGAGTATCTGCAAGGATTTCGGGGTTGATTTTATGTATACTGAATTTATTAGTTCAGATGGCTTAATAAGAAATGGTGCTAAAAGCCTCAGGAAACTCGAAATAAACGATGCCGAACGACCCATCGGAATACAGATCTACGGACATCTGGTTGACTCAATGGTGAGTGCAGCCAGGCTTGCAGAAGAAGCCGCTCCTGAACTCATCGATATTAACTTCGGTTGCCCTGTAAAAAAGATCGCTTCAAGGGGTGCCGGATCGGGAATGATGAGGGATGTGCCGCTGATGGTCCGAATGACCAGGGCTATAGTTGATGCTGTCAGCCTTCCGGTGACCGTTAAAACAAGACTTGGGTGGGATGAAGAGAGCAAAAATATCGTTGAGATCGCTGAAAGATTGCAGGATACCGGAATAGCTGCTTTATCTATACATGGCAGAACCAGGTCGCAAATGTACAGTGGTCAGGCTGACTGGACATTGATCGGAGAAGTAAAGAATAATCCAAAGATAAAGATCCCTGTCATTGGCAACGGTGATATTGATGGTCCTGTTAAAGCTTCAGAGATGTTCAGGAAATATGGTGTGGACGGGATCATGATAGGAAGAGCCAGCGTAGGAAGACCCTGGCTGTTCAGGTCGATAAGACATTATCTTGACACAGGCGATATTCTTCCAGAACCATCTGTAGGAGAGAGGGTTAACCTGGCCAAACTCCATCTCAGCCGATCAATTGAATATAAGGAAGGGAAAAGAGGAATTTTTGAGATAAGAAGACATTTCTCTAATTATTTTAAGGGCCTGCCTGATTTCAGGGACACAAGGCTCAGGCTGCTTACCGAGAACGATCCTGCATTAATTGTTGAGATACTTGACTATATAGCGGAAAAGTGGCG
>JBJKPH010000172.1:0-11377 GCA_046706585.1 Bacteroidales bacterium
ACCGTTGTTACTTTTTAAAAAATGAATATTAACTCTTTCATTGAACCTTGCAATAACGAATGTGCATTTTGCTTCCTGAACTTTACCGACGCCCTGGTCCGTAATCCAATATTTCATGGAATTGAAAAACAGGTTTTGGGGACTATAATCAAAAGTATTCATCACCATGTCAGGCAACTAAATGCAGGTGAAGTGCTTGCAGTTGAAGGAGATTCATTAACACAGCTCTGGATAATTGTTGAAGGAGCAGTGGCAGGAGAAATGATGGATTATACAGGTAACCTTCTTCGTGTAGAAAAGATAGTTGCCCCTCAGACTATCGCTACGGCATTCCTTTTTGGAAAAGGCGGGCAACTACCGGTCACAGTTACTGCAACGGAACCAACAAAAGTATTTTGCATTCAAAAAAATGATCTGGTGACACTGCTTGGTCAGCATAAAAAGATCATGCTTAATTTTCTGGATATTATTTCCGATCGTGCCCAGTTTTTAAGTCGGCGCATTAAGGTTTTAAGCATATCAAGCCTCAGAGGAAAGATTGCATATTATCTGTTACAGCAGGTAAAACGATCCGGGAAGGATGAGTTTGTTCTTCCTCAAACTCAGCAGGAGCTTGCCGAACAATTTGGAACAACAAGGCCATCGGTCGGAAGGATCATCAGCCAGCTTAATACTGAAAAAATTATCGAATCAAAAAGCAAGAGTGTACGCATTATTGACAGGGAGGCACTGTCGCTGATGCTGTAGAAAAAAGCGTAAAGCCGGAGAGAATTGTATCGGTTATGGGAAATGGGTATAACGGTACGGCGGTATGACGGTACGACGGTATGGTGGAAGATGGGAGTGGGGGAAAACGGAGAGAGGGACTAAGAGACTAAGAGACTAAGGGACTAAGGGACTAGGAGACTAAGGGACTCAGGGACTCAGTGACTATGAGAGAATGCGATGGAGTAGTGGAATTATGGGTTCAATCCTGAAACGAAGGCAGGGGAGTAAAATAAGCGATCTAAACCATTACTTCCGTTTGCCTTTCGTCGTTGGCCGTTAGCCGTTTTTTATTCAAATTCCTTCGGGACTCCGCAAATCATCTTAAACGGTTTGTCACCCTTATTGCGATACTGGTGTTTTTCACTGGGATTTACCAGGGCGAAATCGCCTGCTTTCAGAGACTGTTCTTCCCCTGCTTCGTTGACAAGTGCACCTTCGCCTTCAATCACATAGTTCATGTGCTCATAAGGATGACTATGATAAGGTGTGTAACCACCCGGTTCAACCGTAAAAACCCTGTACGAATATACTGGAGCCCCGTCGTTGCGGCTCAGCGGCACCTGTTTCCATGCCTTGCTGGCACCTTCCATATGAACCTCGTTCTTCTCAACTTTCGAAAGTGATATGATTTTCATGACTCTGCTTTTTGTGTTTATTGTAACAAAGATAGCAGGAAAAAGTTGAGGGAATATCGTAACTAATACCGATTACTGATTACTGATTACCGTTAGCCGTTTGCCTTTTGCCGTTTGCCGGATTTTCATAAAAAATATTTATCTGCTATATTTAGGGTTGCCAATCGGCAGATTTTTAATCAAAGTACCAATCATGAAAAAGATAGTTTTTATTTTATTGATCTCAGTTATTCCTGTTTGCTCATTCGGACAGGTACCCGAAGGTTTTAATTACCAGGCAATATTAAGAGATGGATCGGGCATTGAAATATCAAACCAGGATGTGGCGATGCAGATCAGTATCCTTAAAGTTGACGAACCGGTATATGTTGAAACATTCAAAGTAACAACCAACAAGTTCGGACTGGTTAATCTGGTAATAGGTTCAGGGGAACCCGTTGATGGTAAGTTCGGTGACATCGACTGGTCAGGTGGTAATTATTTCATGAAAGTGGAATTGGATGTAAAAGGAGGAACCGATTTTATTGAGATCGGAACAACTCAACTAATGAGTGTACCATATGCTCTATACTCACAAAGATCTCTGGATGCATTCACCGGTAACTATAACGATCTTGCCAATCTGCCTGGTAAGAATGTTTCAGATACAACCTATTGGGTGTACCTCGATCAAAATGATGAAGACTATATTAACTTTGGCACTTTTGAGAATTTCACCAACAGCTCCGACTGGAGCGTGATAGAAAAGGTGAAAATGCCTGCAGGAACAGGAGCGACGGGAGGATGGCATTTCTTCAGGGGCAAGGCATGGCTTGATAAAACAGGTGATATAGCACTCCAGATCACAACTTCATCGGTTTATGGATGGGTTCAGTCAGGAGGATGGCAGGATGTGGCATACAACAGCACCTTTACCGAGGATACCTGGTATATATTATGTTTGCAGTACGATGCAGCCGCCAATACCTTGTCGTTATATGTCGATGGTAACAAAGTTGATGAGCAAACAGGTGTGGCACCACAGGATGACTCGGGCAATACGAATAATTTATTCTGGGGAGGACAGGATGTTGATCCCTCAAGGGGACAGGGAGACCTCTACTCAGAAAAGAGTATCGTTATTGCTTCACAGGACTGGTACCAGAGATTATTGACCGATGAAGAGATAGCCAATTACGCAAACGGCGAAAAACCAACTGACGGTCTCTGCTTCTCTGCAAGTATCAACGCCACAAGTGTAACTGATTCGCAGGGCAGCCACGACGGGATTAACGGTAACAGCCCCGAGTTTATTACTGGTGAACTCAATGATCACACTGATTTCGGCAATGACCTGTTCGTCGACGGGAACCTGACAGTTACAGGTGACCTGAAAGTCGGGGGCGATCTCGATGTTGGAGGGATCATCAAAGGCAGTGTTGAGATCGATACCATCCACTTCTCACAGATATCAGGCCTGCTCGGTCAGGGTTATTCGATGATCTTCCCGCAGATCCTAGATAATCTGTGTACCCTGGAACTGGATGGTGTTCAAACTACTGATAAGGTTGTTGTGGTAAGTTCTCTGGGAACTGAAACAGAACGAATTTCGACATACGTAGGCATACATCCAGGTACAGGAGAAACAATGTACAGCGAAAGCACCGGCCTGACGGCAGAATTTCCGCTGATCTTTGAAACGACCAACTCAACAGATGCTCAGAATGTAAAGACCTGGTTCGATTATGTGCCCCAGTACTCTAAAAATGCTGCCATAGTTATAAGAGATGCCTCTGGTGCTGAAACAGCTCGCTGGACCCTGACAGATTACCTCCCTGATCATTATGAGGAAGGCACTGACGGCAGAACAAGGTTTACAATGGTACACGAAGGTCTGCCCGATAATGTAAATGATTGCCAGTATTCAAGTGATTTCGGAAATGAACATTCATATAATCCGGATACTGATAAACTTGTTGAGATCTCCGGTGTTACAAATTCCGGTTTTACACCCGCTGTCGAAATTGATTACACCAACAGGACCATAACGCTTACAATGGATTACCTGGAAGGTGCAGGCATATACCAGTGGGTGAAAAATGTAATAACAGGCCTCCAGGATAAAAAGGACATGTCGGTTATTGAAACTACTGATGGTTTGACAGAGATCAGCAGGAGGAATTTCTACGGTGTCATGCCCATTAAGTATGAGCATATATATGGTTTTGGCCTTAACACTAAACTGAAAGCCAGGATTGTTATAGCATACGGATTCTGGGAAGAAGGATGAGAAGATCCACCTACGTTGAAACTATGAATGACCACACCGCTTCGTCTGCCATCGTCCCGAGGTATCCGGGACAATGACGGGGACTTTTTTGCCAACCATGGGAGAGATTTGTGCACCGTCGTACCGCCGCACCCTACCTATCAATGCATTAATGATGGCAACGCAGTGGTAATAAAAGGCACATAGGTTATCAATAACTGAACGATAACCATGACAATCAGGAAACGCATAACATAGGGGACCATTGACGAGATTGTTGTTTTGCCGACTGCGCTGGCTACAAAAAGTGTCGTTCCTACCGGTGGAGTGATCAGTCCGATAATCAGGTTCGAGACAACCATAACACCAAAATGGATGGCTGGAAGGCCTGAATCCATTCCGATGGCTGCACTGATGGGAAGAAGCACCGGTACTACTATCAACAGACCGGGAGCAACATCAATAAACATTCCGAAGATCAGCAGAAAGATATTGAGAAAAATAAGCACGAGAATCTTTCTGAAAAGGAAAAAGCCTTCGGGAGAGATATTTCCTGCAACAGTATGAATTATTGCATCACATGTGTTAAGTAAACCGCTCGTGATAATCTCGGGAGCTTTGCCAATACCCAGTGTCCAGGCAAAGAGGCTTGCTACGGCCAGCAGGAAGCTCAGTGCCGCTGTGGTTTTTGCTGCAGAGACGAACAGCCTTGGCAGATCTTTTAATTTTATCTGCCTGTAAAAGAAAATGCTGACAACGATGGCATATACAACAGCAACGGCAGAAGCTTCGGTAGCTGTAAAAATGCCACCCATTATACCGCCAAAAATAATTACGGCAAGCAGAAGTGCCGGTAATGATTTTCCTGTACTGCTTATTTTTTCCTTCAGGGTGGATCTCTTTTCCACATTCACCGTAAATTTCCTTCCGACAAATCTGCTTACAACCATTAGCCCGAAGCCGATAAGCAAGCCGGGTCCGACTCCCGCAATAAAAAGTTTCTCGATAGATACATTAGCCGTGGTTCCGTAAATAAGCAGGGGTATGCTGGGAGGGATAAGCGCACCTGTAGTACCTGCGCAGGCTGCCAGTGCTGTGGAAAAGGGCCGTGAATATCCGTTCTTTTCCAGGGCAGGGATCATCATTCCTCCGATAGCTGCACATGTTGCTGCCGAAGCACCCGATACAGCACCGAACATCTGGGAGGAGGCTACAGTAACGACCGGCAGGCCTGAACGCCTGTGTCCCAGGTATGATTTCACGAAATTTATCAGTCTCTGTGATAAACCTCCCTGACTCATTATCTCACCGGCAAGGATGAAAAATGGTACTGCCAGGAAAGCATAAAAATTTGATAATGACCTTGATGTTTCCAGTGCTATCATTATCGGGTCTATTCCTATGTACAGAAGAGCTGCCAGAGATGATAACAGCATACAATAAGCTATCGGCACATTAAGGAAAAGAAGTATAACGAATACTATAACAAGTATTAATATCATATTTTATAAAGATTTTATTGTAAGCAGGAAATCCCTGACACCATATATCAACATGAACAGGCAGCCTACAGGACATGCCCCATATACGAATGTACGGCTCACCTCCATTGCCGGCATTATCCAGCTTCTTATCCCAATGGTTACTTCCGTACTGAAAAACAGCAGTAACACTACGGATGTGAGACCCAGTGCCTTGCTGAAAAGCATGAATATTACCAGTGACCGGCCTTTAAGTTTCCTCGAAAGGTAATCAAACACATAATGCGCATTTTCCCTTACTGCCACGGCTGCCCCAAGGAAGGTAAGCCATACCATCAGGACCTGGGCCAGCTCGTCTGCCCAGTATATCGAAAACTTCAGCAAAAACCTGCAGAAGACATTGGCTGCCATCGTTAGTGACATAACCGCAAGTACAATGAACAGAAGGTAATCGAGTATTTTATCAATAACTTTCATAGATCCTTTTAATATAAAAGTTTCATTTTACGGGTTTATTTATATTATCATCAGCCATTGCCCTTATTTCTTTCAACAGATCCAGTGGAAGACCCGGGTTGTCTTCAAGGTATTTATCAACAAATTTGTTTGCCCTGTCAATAAAAGGCTGCTTGTCTTCAATAGCATTTATAACAACATTATTCCTTGTCATTTCATCCATTGATTGTTTTGTCGTTTCTGTCCATACAGTGTCAAATAAGGGCTGTATATCATGGCATACTTCCATTATCCTGTCCTTGTATTTGTCTTCCAGCGAGTCAAACCATTTCTCGCTGGCAACAAGAATATGCTGGTTGGCAAAATGCTCGGTGAGGGTGAAACAATTGCACCCTGTTTCATAGTATTTATATGAAATAAATATCCTGGCACTGTTCTCGGCGCCATCAACCACACCTGTTCGCAGACTTTGGAACAGTTCCGAATGTGGTATAGGAGTTGCCGTAGCCCCCAGTGCATTAATTGCGTTTATCATTACTGGGCTTTCCATTACCCTGATCTTCATACCCTGCAGATCTTCAGGTTTCTGAATACACCCTTTTCCCTCTTTCTGTTTATAGAACATATTTCTGAAGCCTGTACTGTAAAATCCGAGACCAACAAGCTTTTTGCTCTTTAGCCTGTCAAGGAATTCATTACCTATATCACCATAAAGAACCCTCTTGTGATGTTCTTCGGTAATAAACAGGTATGGCAGATCGAGCAGGCTGTATGCCGGGTCGATGGTTGTAATTACAGATGAGTTGATCTGTACCATCTCTACTACTCCGAAATAACAGTCCTCCAGCAGTTGTCTCTCGGTACCGATCATGCCCTGGTCATAGAACATAACCTCGATCTCTCCCTCTTTTATACCATGTTCGGGCGAGGCTTTTTCAATCTCCTGTTTAAAAAGATTTGAGATCTCCCATATCTTACTTTCAGCATTTAGCTCGGTAGCCAGCCTGAATATTAATTTGGGAGCCGGGGCATCGTTATTGTGCTTTCCTTTATCACTATTACCGCAACCAGCAACACCAAGAATAATAAAAATAAATATTACAAACCTTCTCATATTCTTTTACCCGTTGCTGATTAATTCTTTCATCGAGTCAGCCATCGACTCCAGTATTATGTAACACGATGCAGCTCCTGCATCAATAAAACCAACAGATCTCTCCCCAAGTCTTGCCGACCGGCCCATTTTTGCCACCATATTTTCAGTCGATTCCATTCCTTCCTTTGCTCCCGCTATCATATCACCCAGGGCAACGCTGAAACCATTCCTGTTTTCCAGGCTGGTCTCAAGTGCATTTAATGCCGGCACCATTGTGTCAATAAGTGTCTTATCGCCGGGAGAAGCTCCGCAAATATCAATAGTTGAATTAATTGCAGTCTTAAGCATCGAGTGGAAGTCTGAAGCAGTGATCTTTTCTTTGTCTTTCGACTCCTGGTAAAGTGATTCGAAAAAAGTACCGTAGATAGGACCCATTGAACCTCCTATTTCCATAAGCAACACTTCTCCTATGATCTGAAAACCGTCCGAGAGGGAAGTTTTGTCATTTATTCGTTGTCCTGCCATAGCAAAGCCCTTGCTCATATTGACTCCATGATCGCCATCTCCTATCTTGCCGTCAAGTTCACTGAGATACTGCCTGTTTTCCCTTACAGAAGTAACAATACTACTGATCACCGGGTATCCCTGATTGTTGTTGATCCATTCTGTCTCCTTCATCTAAAACTGCTTAAAGTGGACGGCATTTGTCGGATAATCAATAAGTTCCCTGAGTTCATCGTCCAGTTTCATAACTGTTAATGTTACGCCCATCATATCCAGCGATGTAAAATAATCACCGACATATGACCTGTGAACCTTAATGCCTTTATCCTTCAGGATCTTCTCAACGATGCCGTAAAAGACATAGAGTTCCATAACGGGTGTGGCTCCCAGTCCGGAGACAAGTACTGCTACTTCATCTCCACTGTTAAAAGGAAGATCAGGCAAAACAATATCGGTACATATCTTTGCCATTTCATCAGCGCTCTTTAATTCTGATATTTCTATACCGGGTTCTCCATGGTGACCAATTCCCACTTCCATTTTACCTGGTTCAATCGTGAAGTTAGGTTTCCCGACCGAGGGTATTGTGCAGGGTGTAAGACCTATACCTATGCTTCGTGTATTGTCGATCGCTTTCCGGGCGGCAGAAATTACTTCATCAAGTGAAGCGCCTGAAGCAGCTTTTGCACCTCCTATTTTCCACATTAATACCTCACCGGCAACACCTCTTCTTTTCTCCCTTTCACTTTTTGGTGCTGAGGGTACATCATCATTGGCAATTACGGTCTTTATCTCAATTCCTTCTTTTTCTGCCTGTTGCCTGGCGATCTTCACATTCATATTATCTCCCGAATAGTTTCCATACAAACAGGCTACCCCATGGCCACTATCGGCAGCTTTAAAGGCATCGTAAAATGATTTGGCTGTAGGCGAAGTAAAGATCTCACCAATAGCCACGGCATCTACCATATTTTTACCCAGATAACCTATGAAAGCGGGCTTATGTCCCGATCCTCCTCCAGTGACTATTCCTACCTTCCCTTTTACCGGGGCTTCCCTGTATTTTAGAACCCTGGGATTAGAGGTCTCTTCAACAAGGTCTTCATTGGCTGTTTTAAATCCGGCAACCATATCTTCAACAATATTATCCGGATCATTAATAATTCTTTGCATAATACTTAAATTCAATATTTATCTTCCGGAAACTCAATATCTTCAAAAAACCTGTAATCATCCATGGTGGCAGGCGGACTAAAGATACATATCAGCTTCATATCCTTATCTCCGTCGTTGCGTACCATATGCTTTGATCCCGGTGTGAAAAGCACTGCCGTGCCTTCCCTGATACTGCTGACAGTACCATCAATATATACCTTACCGTTACCGCCCGTTACATATATCAACTCTTCCTTATCAGGATGTGAATGGGCCGGTTTAACGGTATTTCCCGGTTTGATCACTACCGTATTCATAGTGAAGTTTGAACTGATATTCATGCCGGGAGTTATCAGCCATTTAAGTGATCTGCCCGGCAGTTCTTTCATCTCTATCTCATCTTCGTAAATAATGTTCTTCATAACTGTATATTTAGGAATAAAGAGTTACTTCCCCTTTAGCTTGATTTGAACTCAGTATATAGTCTTTTGATTTATATCTGAAAAATTTCGTCTGGGTAGGCCCTGCGCCTTCCTCGATAATGGTTTTATCGATTTTGCCTTCCTGTGATCCGGTATGTAATTCAAGAGCTTTATTGTCACTCCTGTTACCAACCGCCACTGCCGGTTGTCCCTTAAAGATCCCGGCACTTAATCCGTGACCAAATGACAGGTCAGACCGGTAGATCTTTTCCCATCCGGTATTGCTTCTTTTATATATGTTTAAACTATTACCGTGGAACGGCTCGATCGTTATCAACTCCTTTGCAGAATCATTATTAATATCAAAAAAGACAAACTCACTTACCTCTTTGTCGAATATTAACCTTGACTGCCAGCCTGACTCGTTGTCCGGAGCTATTTCAAAGATCCCTTCCCTCCCTGAAATATATACCGCTTCATAACCGTTCAGGTTCGTTTTGATCATGCCATGATTACGGGTGATATTATTCATGAAAGGCCTGGGTTCTTCCTGCAGACCTCCTTCTGCATCAAGGGGAATAATGTACAGTTCCCCCGGTCTGCTCCAGTCACCGGGATCATCCTTGAAAACACTTACCGAGGCAGCAATAAGCCAGTTAACACTGCCTGTTGTAATAATCTCACAGCGGTGAGCAAACGGAAGATCAAACAGTTTATCTGTTTTCCAGCCTCCCTCTTTTTCCCTGTGAATGTATATTGCAGCTTCCTTACCTATGAAAGGGGGAAAAAGTCCCATAACCGACACTATCCTTTTTCCTTTTCCGGGTATAACGACCAGGCACATAACTCCTCCGGGGACATCTGAAACTTCAACCATTTTTCTTTCATCGAGTCCCATAAGGAATAGTGGATATTTACCTTCTGATCCCATACCAAAATATGGCTGGCCATCGAAGTTGAGTATATCAACTGTATATACCTGAGGAATAGTGGCTATTACTGATTTATTCAACCTTCGTTCTTTTTGATTTCTGAATATTCTTTCTCAATTGAATAAATTCTTTCAATCTTGGGCTGTGATCTTCCTCCCGGAATATACTGTAGTGACATCCATATCTTCACTAATCTTTTTGCTATTTCATCACTTACAACCTTGGATCCCAGAGTAAGGATATTTGCATTATTACTGAGTATTGATCTTTCAGTTGAATATTCATCAGTGCAGGTTACTGCATATGCCCCCGGGACCTTGTTTGCAGCAAGGCACATACCAAGACCGGTACCGCAAATGAGTACAGCCCTCTCGTGCTTTCCTTCTGCTACTGCCCTTGCAACCCTGTATGCTGTATTGGCATATATTATGTCATCACTCCCGTAATCCACCACTTCATAACCCAGTGATGAGAGAAACTCCTTCAGAACTTCCTTAAGTGCTGAAGCATTGGGATCACAACCTATTGCTACCGATCCGGTCATAATTCAGAAAGTATTTCCCTGACTTTATTGAAGGCTGTTCTGCCTGAATTAAGTACAGGAACTTTTGTGTTCTTCAGGAAAGGTTCCAGGGCGCTCATTGATACCTGTGCCATTGTAATGATATCAACCTTAGACGAGAGTTTATCAATCTCTTCAAGGAGTATCTCATTGTGTTTGTCCACATTACCCTTTTTGATCTCTTCGAATGCATTGCCGGAGAGAACAGTTTCTATTTCAATGCTTTTACCAGCATCCTCAGCTGCCATCTTCAGTAATCTTTCGGACGGGATAATAGTCGACGGTACTGTTGCCAGCAAACCGATCCTTTTACCCTCCTGCACAGCGATATCCATCATCGTCCGGTCGATCTGCAGCATAGGTATGTCTATCAATGGCCTTGCAGTTTCAACCGCCCTGTTAAAGGTCGAGCAGGCCAGCAAAATAAGATCTGCCCCGGCCTCCTGGAGAAAGTGAGCATATGTGGCAAACTTGAAAAGATTGACTTTTGGTATTACACCCGGCTTCTGAATGAAATTAAGGTTCTGTACAGTGTCATCAACATGATGAACAACCGTTACTTCAGGAATAATTTCCTTAATGAATGGCTCAACGCTTTTTGATGAGATTAACGCGGCATGAATAATACCCAGTGTTTTGTTACTTAAATCTTTCATATTTATATGCCTGAATTTATATGTAAATATTCTTCTGTATCTACGGCTATAATTACCATTTGACTTTCAAAAGTGTTGAAATATCTGGTAACTTCTTTATACATCGTAGTATTTGGCATCTCCTGCCTTGAATTTGATAAACAAAGGTAACATAACATTTTAAATATGGAATGTCAGCGGGCTGTTTTCGGAGATATCTTTTAGGAGAAGGGTTGGGGATGGGTTTCTTCTGGATGCTGGATGCTGGTTTTCGACTAATGACCTGCGGCAAACGGCGAACGAGAATGAAGAGTTTATATCGTTTAGGTCGTTTAGATGGTTTACAGTAAATTACGATCGCATAGTGATCATATGAGACTATAACCACCCCTCCCTCTCCCTGACCCTGCGCCCCGTGCCCTGTGCCCTGCGCCCTGTGCCCTGTGCCCCATGCCCCATGCCCTGTGCCCCATGCCCCATGCC
>JBJKPH010000173.1:0-10025 GCA_046706585.1 Bacteroidales bacterium
ACACAACCTGCGACTGGGTGATATTCCCCGAAACGATCATCGACGATCCGTTTCCTGAAAATGAGGCGCCGGACAATTTCTATGTACAAATGCTCGATTCGCTTCTCGACAGGCACCCCGGCATTAACATAGTGGCCGGGATAACCACCATGGAAGCCAGGGGGGGAATGGTCAAGAACAATAACAGTGAAAACAGCCACGGAACGGAACTGTACAACTCGGCAATGCTGCTTGCACCCGGGAGAGAACCACAGTTTTATCATAAATCAAAACTGATACCAGCGGTTGAAAAAAAGATTGATATTATACCGGCATTCCTGACGAATATGTTCAGGGCCGGCATAGGCGGAACAACATCGGGCTACGGATCGCAGGAGACAAGGGATGTATTTCTGCATTCATCAGGCAGTTCTTCTGCCGCCCCGGTAATATGCTATGAATCGGCATACGGTCAGTATGTAACCGGATATGTAAGGAACGGTGCAGATATGATATTCATTATTACGAATGACGGATGGTGGAATGGCACCGAAGGATATAAACAACACCTTATGTTCGCCTCCTTAAGGGCAATAGAGAACAGGCGGCCTGTGGCCAGGGCAGCAAACACAGGAATATCATGCTTTATTGACAGTAAAGGTAAAATAATCGATGAAACCGGGTGGTGGACCAGGACAACCCTCAGCGGATCGATATTGCCTGGAAATACAATAACCGTGTACACGAGGTATGGCGACTGGCTTTACCGCTATGCCGATATTACGGCATTCATTATTCTGGTATTCACATTTGTTGCCATACCAATCAGGAAAATGAACAATTCTTTAAATATTTAGCAGTAAATGCAACCCGGCAATCTTCCATGTGTCTTTAATAAAAGAAATGAAAAATACGGTGACTGAAGAGCCAGCCTACATAAACAGTGTGATCGAAGCTTGTAAAAAAGGTGATCCGGCAGCACAGTTTAACCTGTACAAACAGTATTCGAAAGCAATGTTCAACCTGGCCTGGCGCATGGTGAACAACCGTGAGGATGCAGAAGATATGTTGCAGGATTCATTCGCCGATGCTTTCAGAAAGATAGGAACATACAGGTATGAATCAACCTTCGGAGCATGGCTGAAGACAATTGTAATTAATAAATGTATAAATCATCTGCGCAGTAAAAAGATGGAAATAGTAACCGACAATTTACCGGAAAATGGTATGCATGATGAAGAGCGGGATGAAGAAAAGATTAAATATGAAGCGGAAAAAGTATCAAGAGCTATTGATGTGTTGCCAAACGGATACAGGATAATACTGACCCTATACCTGCTCGAAGGCTTTGACCATAAAGAGATAGCACAAATACTGAAAATTTCGGAATCGACATCCAAGACTCAGTATATGAGGGCTAAAATGAAACTTAAAAAAACACTTCTGGAGGATTGAAATAATGGACAGACTTGAAAAATTCATTAAAGAGCACAGGAATGAACTGGACAGGCATGAACCTGGCGATTCGGTCTGGAAAGGAATAGAGAGTAACTACAGGTCAAAACCTGTCACACTGGGAACAATTATATACCGTGCTGCCATGGTGGTTGTCATCCTTGCTACGGCATTTATAATTTTCATGGCAGGAAGGGGATCGGTAACCGCATCAGGTGATCTGTTCATGCAGGCTGACAAATCGGCCGGCAATGAGCTAAGGGAAACAGAGACATATTACACACGGAAGGTGAACCTGCTCATGGACCAGGCGAAGCCACTGCTTAGGCAAAATCCCGATCTGGATACAGAACTCCGGTCCGACATGGGCAGGCTTGACAGTTTATGCACTGAAATAAAAAAAGACCTCAGGGATAATGTAAGTAACAGGGAAGTGATCGAGGCCCTTATTCTGAACTACAGGTTAAAGGTTCAGATCCTTGAGGATATGATCGAAACACTGAACCAGGAAGAGTTTAATACAAACGAAAAAAGAATGGAAAATGAAATATAGTATTCTCATACTGATACTTTCAGGTTTACTGAACAGTATTTGCCTGGAAGGCCAGGGACAAACCGAAACCAGGAGCCTCAGACGATCTTTCGCGGTTAATGAAAAGATGAGCCTGGAAATTACAAACAAGTACGGTAAAGTACATGTGTCTCCTGCAACTAACGATTCAGTAGTTATCAGGATAGAAATGGAAGCATCTGCGGCCAGTCATCAAAAATTAAGGAAGCTTGTTGACGGTATCTCTTTCGATTTTTCTTCAACCAACTATTTTGTGATCGCCAAAACCAACTTTATTAACGGCCCTGCAAATATTATTGAAAGCCTCAGAAGCATTACAAATAACCTTATTTCGTCGGACAGCAGGATTGAGATAAATTATTTTATTGATGCGCCCCCATATGTGAAAATAAAGATAGATAACCGGTACGGAGATATATTTATTGAATCAATGGACAATGATTTCGATGTTAAACTGTCAAACGGATCGATAACATGTGACGATCTTCCGGGTATATCAACTTTTAACCTTGATTTTTACGATGCTACCTTTAATACTCTGGGAAAATCAGCGATCACGGCAACATATGGTGATATGAACATCGGATCGGCCGACGTGATATCTTTCAATACAACGGCATCAAGAATTGACATGGACAGATGCGGTGAAATGAAATTATTGTCAAAGAGGGACAGGCTTAAGCTGAAGGAATGCGGTGGAGTAAATGGTGAGAGTTACTTCTCCGACTTTACTTTCGATAACCTCGACGGTGATCTCAACCTTACAGCAAAATATGGAACAATAAACATTGATGAGATCGGGAACAATGTACAACTGATAAATCTTGAGTCGAGCTTTACCAGTTTATATACCGATATTATGCCCGGCAACTCGTTCAATATTGATGCTAAGCTTCACAACTGCCCGGTTACTTATCCCGGTGACTGGGATCTGGAAGAAGAGTATATCAATACCGAGAAAAACGAATCACTCCTGACAGGGCATATAGGTAACAGGGAAACCGATTCCAGGATAATACTTGATTCGACAAGGGGTAAGATCGTATTTATGAATAAATAACTGGCCTGCCGCCAGTTATTTCAGCAGTTTGCCACGCTTTCCCGTTTCTAATTACCCAGGTCTGAGAAGGCAGCGGCACCTTCATCCAGCCAGTTGACAAAACCAGAAATACTAAGGTCGTGTCCCCTGTTAGGAACAAGTGGTTTACCGTTATGATCAACAATAGCGTAAAGTGGCTGCGTATTGGTATTGAACATCGATATTTCCAGGTCTGTATTGACCTTCCCCATCGTGTCCTTTATCTTCCCGTCAACAGATGAACTTATCCATTCCTCTTCAGGAAGTTTAGTCCTGTCATCGGTATAAAGGGCAATAATCACAAAGTTCGAGGCCAGTCGTTTAAGCACTTCGGGATCGGACCAGACCTTAGCCTCCATCTCCTTGCAGTTACTGCATGCATGCCCCTTGAAATCGAGAAATACAGGAAGGCCTTTCTCCCTGGCACATTCCATACCCTGCTCATAATCAAAGTATCCCTGCAAACCGTACGGAAGTTCCAGCTTATCCCCGTACTTAGGCGTCTCACATGTGGCCGAAGCCCCTGGCAGTGTTACCGCCCCGGCTGTTGTTGCCTGCACGGCAGACTGTCGTGTTATTTCGAACGACGAAGAGGTTTTTTGCGGAATCAACCCTGATATCCCTTTCAGGGGAGCACCGAAAAGCCCCGGAATTAGGTAAACAACGAATGTAAATACAGCAATTACCAGGATGAATCGCATAAAGGTAAAATGGCTGACTTCGGTATCGTGCCGGAACCTGATCTTACCCATCAGGTAAAGGCCAAGCAGAGAGAATAGTACTATCCAAATTGCCAGGAAAATATCCCTGCCAAGTATTCCGAGACCGTAAACAGTATCTATTGCCGAAAGAAACTTAAGACTGAAAGCAAGCATAATGAACCCCAGTACAACTTTTACAGAGTTCAGCCAGCCACCTGACTTTGGAAGTTTATTCATTACCGAGGGGAAAAGAGCAAACAGGAAGAACGGAAGTGCAAAGGCAAAACCAAAACCGAACATACCGATTGTTGGTCGCAGCACATCCCCGCTGGAAGCCTCCACAAGCAGAGCACCCACTATTGGTCCTGTGCACGAAAATGATACGAGGACCGTTGTAAGACCAAGGAAAAAAGCAGCAACTATACCGCCTTTATCAACCCGTGAATCAGCCCCGCTTACCCATTTATTCGGCAGAATGATCTCATAGGCCCCGAAAAATGAGGCAGCGAAAACTATGAACAGGACAAAGAAAATAGTGTTTGGTATCCAGTGTGTGCTAAGTGTACTTGCAAAATTGGCTCCTGCACTTGAAAGCGAAACTATTATACCCAGTGATGAATAGACAAGTATTATCGAAAGGGCAAAAACCACAGCTTTCGTAAACGACTTTGCCCTGTTCTCCACTCCCTGCGAAAAGAATGCAACCGTCATCGGGATCATGGGGAAAACACATGGTGTAAGTACTCCGGCAAATCCTGCCAGAAGTGAAAGTATGAGAAAGCTGATTATTCCTGTTCCTTTTTTACTGCCTTCGGATGATGTAGTTCCCTGGTCATTACCGGCCTGACCGGCAGCCGCTTCGTCATCATTGACAGAAATTGAGAATTCAACGTCCTTTGGTGGTGAGCATTGTGAATCGTTACAGGCCATAAAATTGACATATCCCTTAACTGTGAACGATTTTTTGCCTGATTCCACCACGGCCCTGAACCCGGCACTATTGCTAAAATAGGCATCATCATAGCCCAGGTCGTTGTGAACAACGTGGGGAGTATCAACCTGAAAAACACTTTTGGTTATAGTAAAATCAGGTGAATCTTCGAATGTAAAGCTGGTCGGGATAGATATGTTCCCTTCGGGTAACTCCATGGCATAAAGGTGTGAACCCTCCTCTATAGTTGCATTGAAAATGAGTTCGTACTTTCCTTTGCCTGTTTTCTCATATGAGAAATTCCATGTAACAGGGTCAAATATCTGGCCTGAAGAGACCAGTGTGATAAGCAGAAATATTATCAGGGTAAATTGTCGTTTAAGCATCTCACTTGTTTTAATTTGGTCAAATTTAAGTGGCGCTTATTTATGTCAGGTCTATCTCATCTCCTTCCTGGTCAAAGAACCTGTGTTCAAGGTAATGGAATGAAGGATACGCCCTGACATTAAGCGTACAGTTATATTTTCTTCCCAGTTTCCGGCCCAGGGGCTTAAATCCTTTGGTAAGATAGGCAGCCACAAAAGGATGTACACCAAGTACCAGCTTTCTGGTCTTGACCTTCTGCATAATCCTCCTGAGATCCTCTTCTATACGATCGGTATAGAGTACCGACGGACCTATCTTCCCCGAACCTTCACATGCAGGGCATGTTTCATCGGTAACTATATGCATCTCAGGACGGACACGCTGTCTTGTAATCTGCATCAATCCGAACTTTGTCAGCGGCAGAATATTATGTTTGGTGCGATCATGACTCATTACCTCCTTCATCCTGTCAAAAAGCAACTGTCTGTTCTCGGATGAAAGCATATCGATAAAATCGATCACAATAATACCACCCATATCCCTGAGCCTTAACTGCCTGGCAATCTCCCTGGCAGCTTCCATATTCACATCCAGGGCATTGGTCTCCTGATCGGAATCAGATTTCGACCTGTTGCCGCTGTTCACATCAATTACATGCAGCGCTTCAGTATGCTCAATAATAAGATAGGAACCATGCCTGAAGGAGATTGTTTTGCCAAAAAGCGACTTTATCTGCCTGGTGATACCAAAATTGTCGAATATGGGAACCCTGCCATTGTATACTTTTACAATCTTTTCCTTTTCAGGAGCAATCTCCTTTACATATTGCTTCAGTTCGCTTGCAATAGTCTGGTCATTGACAGTAATACTGTTGAAACTCACATTCAGAATATCCCTCAGGATGGCAGTTGTACGGTTTACCTCTTCAATAAAGAGCCGGGGCTTAGTGATGTCTTTCCTTATACTGTAAAAAGCTGTTTCCCATTTTTTTACCAGCGCCCTCAGTTCAGAATCGAGTATTGCCACTTTTTTCCCTTCGGCCACTGTTCTGATGATCACCCCGTAATTCCTGGGCTTTATACTCTGTATCAAGGTTTTCAGCCTTGCTTTTTCTTCAACACTTTCAATCTTTGAAGAGACCGATATCTTATCGGAAAATGGTAAAAGAACAAGATTGCGTCCAGCTATGGATATTTCCGAACCAAGCCTTGGCCCCTTGGTTGAGATAGGTTCCTTGGCCACCTGCACAATTACAGTCTGCCCTGTTGTAAGCACATTTGAGATCTTTCCATCCTTGTCGATGTCAGGATCATTCTTGAACTTATGCATAGGGGGTATCCTGCCCTTCTTGTGAACAGCAAGATTATAATACCTGTTCAGCGACCTGAACTGGGCACCAAGATCGAGATAGTGCAGAAAGGCATCCCTTTCGAAGCCAACATTGATAAATGCGGCATTTAATCCGGGCATAATTTTCTTAACCTTGCCCAGATATATGTCACCTACAGCAAACTGCAGATTCTTCCTCTCCTTATTCAGCTCGACAAGTTGCTTATCTTCAAGCAGTGCTATCGAGATCTCATCCTGGCCGGAGTCAATAATTAAATCTTTAATCACCTAAGATCAATTCTAATGGTGAATAGTATTTTCAGTTACATAAATGTACTAAACCTAAAGATAAAGCAATCTTTAGGTTTAGTCTAACATCTTTATATGGCTAGTAACAGAACTTTATTACTTCTTTTTATGCCTGTTCTTCCTCAAACGCTTCTTGCGTTTGTGTGTTGCCATCTTATGTCTCTTTCTCTTCTTTCCGCTCGGCATAAAACTAACGTTTACTTATTTCGATTGTTTTACTTTACTGATAAATGACTTGGAAGGCTTGAAAGCCGGGATGAAATGTTCAGGAATAATAATGGTAGTATTCTTTGAAATATTCCTGGCAGTTTTCTTTGCTCTTTTCTTAACTATAAAGCTGCCAAAACCTCTAAGATAAACATTGTTACCTTTCACCATAGATTCTTTGACCGCATCCATAAACTCTTCAACTGTCCTCTGTACAGTTACCTTTTCGATCCCAGTTTTTTTGGCAATCTCATTAACGATGTCTGCTTTAGTCATTTTAATGAATTTTAATTCAACAATTTATATTATTTTTCATTTTTTTCAACAACTCTGCAAATGTAAAATATTATTTCCTATAAACGAAACACTTATTATGATTTTTTTCTTTTTACGGTATTGCTAAGAATTTAACAAGTGCTTTTATATTAAGTATTTCGGAAAGCATGCAAAATGGTTAAGGGATACTTTCAGGCCGTAATAACAACAATATCTCCTAAAAATCCTAAATTGGCAGGTATTATTACCTGATGACTATTTTTTTTTCTACCTTTATACCTTGATTTATTAAACAAGAAAGCAGATTAAAATGGCTGTAAATAAGGTAATTCTGGTTGGAAATGTTGGCAAGGACCCGGAAGTTCACTATGTTGAATCTAATGTACCGGTAGCCAGGTTTCCGTTTGCAACCAGTGAGACATACAGGAGCCGGGACGGTGAGAAGGTCACAACGACCGAATGGCACAATATTGTCATGTGGAGAGGACTTGCCGAAGTTGTGGAGAAGTTTGTCAAAAAAGGTTCACAATTATATATAGAGGGAAAGATCCGAACCAGGTCATACGACGACAGGGACGGAAACAAAAGGTATATTACGGAAATAATTGCCGATAATATGCAGCTACTTGGGAAGCGCAGTGATAATCAGTCAGGCGAAAATGACACGCAGGCTGATGCAGCTGACCCGGCAGGAGTTACTGAAACCAGCAAAGAGAAAGTAAACAATGATTTCGGGGACAACCCTGGCCAGGAAGATAATGGTACTACACGGGACCAATTCGCCGAAGAACCCGATGATCTTCCGTTTTAGTGTAACAAAAATCTTGGAATTTGGAAACAGACGATCCTTTTCAACACCTGCATTACCTAAATAATATTTTGACAAATTCACCTGACATTACTGTGATCATAGGGTTAGCGGTATTGCTGTTGCTTCTGTTCTGCTCGGCACTCATTTCGGGTTCCGAAGCAGCATTCTTTTCACTGGCTCCCTCTCAGCTCGAAGAAATATCTGTAAACAAATCAAGAAGAGCCTCAACTGTACTCAGACTGCTGGGTATCCCCGACCGGCTGTTGAGCACCATACTTGTATCCAACAATTTTGTAAACGTAGGGATAGTAATCCTTTCAGCCTATATCGGTCAGAGATTGTTCAGCTTTACTGATAATCCGTTATTGGGTTTCCTGCTTCAGGTTGTTGTGATAACATCAATCCTTCTTTTCTTTGGTGAGATATTGCCCAAAGTATATGCAACAAGAGCTTCAGTTCCCTTTGCCTTGTTTATGGCATTACCATTGAATGCCCTGGAAAAAATACTTAAGCCGCTGAACATACTCCTGGTTCGTTCATCTGCATTTATCAGACGAAGGAGCAACCAGAGCAAAATCAGCAAAGGTGATCTTTCAAAAGCTATCACGATAGCATCAGGAGAGAACAAGGAAGACGAGAAAATACTGAAGGGTATAGTTAAGTTCGGCAATATCGATTCGAAAGAGATAATGAGACCACGTATTGATGTGGTAGCCCTTGATATAAAAACCCCATTTCTTGACCTGATACCTGTTATTATAGAATCGGGGTATTCAAGAATACCTGTCTATTCAGGGACATTCGACAAAGTACAGGGAATTCTTTATGTCAAGGACCTGCTGCCACACTTCCATAAACCGAACAGTTTTAACTGGCAGTCACTTATAAGACCACCATACTTTGTTCCTGAGAGCAAAAAGATAAATGATCTTCTTGAAGAGTTCCAGACAAAGAAGATACATATGGCCGTCGTAATTGATGAATACGGAGGAACCAGCGGTATTATTACCCTGGAAGACATTCTTGAAGAGATAGTCGGAGAGATACCTGATGAGTCTGAAGGAGCCGATGTCGACTTTCAAAAAATAGATGACAATACTTATGTCTTCGAAGGCAAAACCCAGTTGAATGACTTTTATAAAGTTCTGGAGGTGGAGGAAGATCCCTTCGAAGAGGCCAGAGGTGAATCAGATACGCTTGCCGGGCTGATACTTGAACTTGCCGGTGAAATACCGCGCACGGGGTACAGTGTCGAATACCATGAATATATGTTCAGGATTGAAGCCGCCGACAAGAGGAGGATCAAACGAATAAGGGTAGAGATAAACAGGAAATATGAGGGTAGAAATAAGGCAGGTAGCAATACTGCTGATTAGCTTTATCATATCAGGACCGGGAGTAACTTCCTGCAGGGAAACATCTGTTCCCAAACCCAGGGGGTATTTCAGGATCGATTTCCCTGAGAAAGAGTATCAGGTATTCGATACCGATTGTCCTTTTGTTTTCGCATACCCTGTATACGGAACTATAGGTTATGACCAGTATACAACCGAACCGTGCTGGTTTAATATACTGTTCAATGAATATAAGGGTGAACTGCATATCAGCTATAAGAAAGTTGAGAATAATCTTAACCTGCTGATTGAAGACAGCCATAAGCTGGCATATAAACATACCGTAAAGGCCGAGGCAATAAATGAGAAGGTCTGGGATAATCCTGATGAAAATGTTTTCGGGGTAGTATACGAAATTAAAGGCAACGCTGCCTCATCGCTTCAATTCTACCTGACCGACAGTGTGAGAAACTTTGTCAGGGGTGCCCTTTACTTCTCTGTCGAGCCTGAAAAGGATTCACTTGCCCCGGTGATAGATTTTTTCAGTGAGGATGTGATACATCTGATAGAATCTTTCAGATGGAAAGATAATTAACTCAATAGCGTAAAATGTCCTGTATCACCGAACATTATCTTAACGAGTACACTGTCCTGGGCGTATGGAAGATCGAAGAGGAT
>JBJKPH010000174.1:0-5984 GCA_046706585.1 Bacteroidales bacterium
ATTTACCTCTGCTCAGGATGCCGGAAAAAACAGTCTCTCCATTAATACAAGTTCCCCTGTTATTTTCAGGCCTGAATAACGTAAGATCTCCGAATAATAATCCTAATTGTTCAAACTGAAGACCGTACTTTCGCAGTTGTTGCTTAGTATCCCCTGTAATAAAATTTCTGTTTATCCTGTCGTTTATTTTTATTGAATCCCTGTCGATGTAGATCCTTGCTGCTTCAATTCCCGCTATAGTCCTTATACTTAGCAAATAGCGGCCATCTTCACTGTATCTGATATATCCCTGGAAAGAACCCTGAGAATCGCTAGTGGTATAGTCAATCTTTATTTTCTCTGCGCTAAAATTTCCTTTAGTTAAATTCTTCTTTTCAATTTTATTTACGAGTTCTTCAGTCCTTATATTCCTGCTTCCCGAAGGTTCTTTTCGCGTTACGTTACGAGTCGCCCTGCACGAATACAAAGTGATAACTAAAATTAAGGCAATGCCATATATTACTTTCCTTTCAAACACTTTTCTATTTCACTGTTTAAATATTCCTTTGAAGGGTCCATTTTAAGTGCTTCCTTCCAAAGCTTTACTGCTATATCACATTCTTTTCTCGCCGCCTTGATGTACCCATAGTGCTCTATATATTCCGGGTCAGTCAAAGGCTCCCCGGAAGCGATCTCTTCCATTATCCTTTCTGCATCCTTGTATTTATGATCTTTATACAAAACCCATGCATATGTATCAAGATATGTGCTGTTCTTCTCTATAGACAGGCATTTCTCTATCATTTTTCTGGCCTTTGCAATATCGGTCCCGTGCTCGGCAATATAATATGCATAATTATTCAGTAAAACAGGGTCATCAGGTGTTGCTTCAACAGCACTGTCGAGCTTCTCAAATGCAGCCTTGTATTCGCCTTTATCATATAGAATTTCTCCTTCCATCGAAATAATCTGTGCAGCGTAAGCCGGATCATTATTGGTAAGGATTTTTACTTTATTGAGCTCTGCCAGTGCAGTATCATATTCTCCTTTTCTTGAAGCAGTAAAAGCATACAGCATTTTAGGCAACGGATACATGTTAAACTTTGTTGCTGCCTCTTTTGAACGTAAAAACAGCATGTCGGTATTTCCCGTTTCATTATATTTCAGTAACAACTTTTCCCATACAAAATAAATATCCGGATTCTTTTTAATCGTCTTTTCAAGCAAATCGATCTCTTCAGTATCCTTTCCTGATTCATTATAAAATTCTGCCCTTAAAAGTATCGCTGTTATATCGTCAGGATACTTATCACAAAGTTTTATAAATGCAGTATCGAATGTTTCAAAATCAATTATTCCTGTTGAATCAGATTCCACGACCCTGGCAAGCAAATTAATCTTATCGTCCTTTTGTACAGAATCAGATTCAACTACTTCCATTATTTTTCCCAGAGCTTCACTGAACTTCTTCTCTTCTAACAGATATTCTATATATGAAAAAAGAAGTACCTGGTTTTCAGGCTCTTTCAAAAAAAGTGTATCATAAATGTTTTTTGCCTCATCCGGATTGCCGAGTTCCCTGTAAATTTCGGCCAGCATTCCCGAATAGTTAACATTATCAGGATCCGAAAGAGCAAGTTGTTTGAGCAGTTCTATAACCTCATCATTCTTTCCAAGCGCTCTTTTTACACTTAGTAAGGCAAGAACTATCTGCTCATCTGCTCCATATTCATCATAAAATTCCTGAAAAATCTTCTCGGCCTTTGTAAGCTGGCCAGATTCCATATATAGTGATCCGAGATTGAATTTAACATCCACCCTTTTCGGGTCTAACCGAACCATTTCCCTGAAATAAATTGCAGCGCTGTCAATGTTATGTGCCGAATAAAAAATATTTGCTGCATTATTCAGATACCATATATTCAAAGAGTCAGCATTTACAGCCCTGATTGCATACTTTTTTGCATTACCTATATCTCCCATCGCTGCGCTTATCTGAGAAATTTCAAAATATGCTGCATCGCTGTTAGGATTGATCTTTATTGCCTGCTCTAAATACCTCATTGCATCGCCGGCATTTCCAAGCATCTTTTGCTTTATCCCCTCGGTAAAATTCAGGTTATACATTGTCGTATCGTAAGCACCAGTAAATGTTGCCGTTGAATATTCCTGTACTGCCTTCCTGTTACAGCCCGCAGATATTATTACAGCAATTATGATTATTATATATCCTTTTATATTCATTCTCCTCAGCTTTTATTAAAGAATCTGCTTAACGCCTTTTCCTTCTTTTCTACCATTAATACGAATAATCCGATAAATATAGTATTGACCAGTATTTCAATTATAGTGTTCCCGTATGGTATGTTCCGCGCTGCTATTACAATAATTACCGATATAAGTATATAGATCAGTATTTTCATTGTTTCATATGGTATCGGGTAAAATATCCGGCACAACATAAATGACCCCAGTACCATGATGCCATAACAAGCAATATGTGCCCAGGCAGAAGCAATATAACCGTAAATAGGAACAAAAATAAGATTAATGGCAATTGTTAATACTGCACCAATTAATGTAAGTATTGCCCCGTATTTTGTCATGTCATTTATCTTATACCAAACACTCAGGTTAACGAAAATACCATACAACATGTACCCCATGCTGACTATCGGAACAATGCCCAGGCTTTCCCTCAGATCTCTTCCGAGGAAATACTGGAACCCGGCAATATAAAGGTTTATACCCAGATAAATTATCAGGCAGAATATTATGAAGTACTTCATAATTTCTGCATATGCCTGTTTAGCGCCCTCTTTTCCCGCCTTTTCAAAAAAGTATGGCTCTACTGCGAACCGGAACATTTGAATAAACAGCGACATCAGGACCGCCAGCTTATAGCTTGCCCCATATTGTCCAACCACTCCCAGTCCGTCTCCTCCCGGTGTAAGTCTCTTAAGTATCATTTTGTCCAGGGCATCATTAATTGATCCTCCCAGGCCGGAAATAAGCAGTGGAAAACTGTAGTAGATCATTTTTTTCCATATCCTGAAACTAAAATCCAGTTTCATTTTAAACAGCTCGGGCAACAGCATCAGTAGAGTAAAAAAGCTTGCCGCAAGGTTACACATAAACACGTATCCCACTCCGGTTTTTGGATTATACAACCATCCGGGCAGCATTATTCCTCTCTTTTCCATGTCGGGGGCTACCTTCAGGAAGAATAAAACCATTATAATGGTTACGGCAACGTTAAACAACTTGACAACGCTGAATCTTAGCGGCCTGTTTTCAAGCCTTAACCTGGCGAAGGGTATTGCAGTGAATGAATCAAGTGCAAGAATGGCAACACTATATCGTATATATTCAGGGTGGTTCTGGTATAGAAGAAGTTTTGATATTGGAACTATATATACATTTGTCAGGATCAGAAATAATGCCGAGGTTAAAAAAAGTGACACAACCGCCGTACTGTACACCCTGTCCTTGTCTTCCCTGCTGTTCGAAAACCTGAAAAAACCAGTTTCCATCCCGTATGTAAGCACTACCAGGAGAAGCACCATATATGCATACAGCTCGGTAATCACTCCGTATTCATCTTCATTGAACACCCTGGTATAGAATGCCGTCAGCACAAAATAATGCAGAAACCTGGGAACGATCGTTCCCAGGCCATAACCGAGTGTTTGTCCTGCAAGCCTGTTTATATCTTTCAAATCAACCGTTTTATCTCACTGCAAATTTACTATCCTTAAAATTCTGTCCCTGTCTTGTTAAACAAAATATATCCAAAGTTTACAAAATAGAAGTATTTGTTCTTTTCACCTCCGAAATAATCCATACCGATACTTATTGGTCCGGGCTGGGTGTGATAGACAATGCTAAGCTCACAATCGAGGTCTGGATTCAGTCCGGTCCCGTATTTGGCACTTCCTCCCTCGCTTAGTAATGGGCGCAGGGGCAAATGAACGAATACTGACCACCTGATATTAAGATTCGGAGTTACTTCAAGCACAGGCATAAGGCCCCCGGCAATATAATTGTTTGACCTCAGCGATTTTCCGAATATCTGCCTGCTGAATGGTGTTGGTTCAAACTTATATGCTTCGATCAGTGTAGATGTATAATTATGAAATACCGGTTTATTACTCACCGTTCCTTCGAGCAGCGTTCCAAGGAAGAATGACTTTGATATCCTCAGGTAATTTTCACTTTTAAGTCTGAAAACAAACCACTTATGATTCCCTTCCTCCTCATATTTTATACTATCCTGATCAAACAAAGAATAGCTCTCAAGTGCAGTAATATAGGCACCTCCTATTTTCAGAATGCCTCCTCTGCTTGAATATTGAGTCCTGTTGCTGTTGTTTCTCTCGAACGAAAGCTTCATGCCTGTAAAAAAGAAATCTGTCTTTTCCGGGATCTCTGTCGTTGTCATATCCACATCTTCAAAATACCTGTCAGCTGTCCATGAAAAGCCAATACCTGCCTTAACGAATGAGTTGTTTCCCGTTTGTTTGCCGGTACTTACTCTTATATTCCTTTCGTCAACTGACATATGTGTAGGATTATATTCCTGGAATATTGTTGTTATCTCGTTACTGAAATAATTCCACCTGTTTATAGTTCCTCCTATATTTATTACTGTCGTTCTTTTTCGCGGGATCAAAATTCTGTGCGACAGACTGGCAGAAGAGTAATGTCTGCCCATGTATGTATTTCCGCTCAATACATTCAGAATATTCGTCATGTTAATATAATCGACACCCAGAAATATCTCGCTCGAAGAGGCAAGCGAAAGAAGCCCGCCTGCTTTAAGGTTCATTTTTCCCTTTAGCCTCACGTCGAGGTCGAGATCAAAAGAGTGTGATGCTGTATCATACCTGGCAATCGGTGAGACTGAAGCAATGTTCTCTTCCGCAGCGAGTCTGAAATATTCATTCTTAAGTTGCTCCAGCGAAAACAGTTCCTCTTTACGGCTAAGCAGGTTTCTTACGTATTTTTCCTGACGCGAAGAAAGTCCATTTACTGTAATCCTTCCAAATTTAGCGGGAGGTAACGAATTCCTGAACCTTTCCCTCTTTTCCATGATCTCCCCGGCAGAAATTGTCCCGGCCCGTGGCACAATACTGTCGATGCATTTCATTGCTTCATTATATCCCTTTTCTATCAGTGTTCTCCCCGCCCCGAAATCAAGTATCCCCACATTATCGATTTTTGTATTTATTACTATTCCTTCCGGTCGGTCGATCGTATAGTCTGTTTTTTGCATCACCAGATTCTCCAGCTGCCGGTAGATATCGTTCTTTCCCGGATTTTTCGGGCCCGAAACAACCTTACTGCCGATAATAAAATCGGGGTGAAAGTCAGTTCTTACCACATCTACCGGGAAGTTGTTATAAATACCCCCGTCGAACAACAGAACCGAATCATATTTTACCGGTTCATAGAACAGGGGATAGGTGCTCGATGCTCTTACTGCAATTCCCAGATTACCATTCCTGAAGACCACCTCCTTTTTATTGTATGTATCTGCTGCCACACATCTGAATGGTATCATTAGACTGTCGAAATCGCTTCCGGCAGCAGCCTCTTCCCTGCATGTAAGTTCAAGAAACCCAAAATTTGTTACATCAGAAGGTATCAGGTGAGCCTCAAAATTCGCCTCAGCTTTTTCGCCTTTTTTAATAATATTGATCTTAGCCATTGTGGCATCAGGGTCGGCACCCTGAAAACTGAACTTCAGGTTCTTTTCTGACTCTCCCCTGGTCAGCATGATAAATTCTTCGGAAGTTACAAGCGAATCCATCTCATCGGGGCTGTAGCCCATAGCATAAAGAGATCCGATGATCGCCCCGATCGATGTGCCGGCAATATAATCTATCTTTACATTGTTCTCTTCCAGCGCCCTTATCACACCAATGTGTGCCAGACCTTTAGCCCCGCCTCCGCTGAGCACAAGACCGGTACCCTGACCGTAAGACCCTGTAATACCGGAGGCT
>JBJKPH010000175.1:0-4350 GCA_046706585.1 Bacteroidales bacterium
TCCTTGGGAAGAGGGTCCTGGGCCCTGAATACCCTGTCATATCAAAAGTGCAGTCGTCATATATTATGACCTTGCTGGTAAAGGTTGAAAGGCAGAAATCTTTCCTGGAAGTAAGGAATATTATCAGGGAAGCAATCAGGTCTGCTTTATCTGAACCCGGGCTTTCAGGTTTGCGTATCTATGCTGATGTGGACCCGTATTAACAGGCAGGGTTGTTCAGTTTATGGAAAGTAGTGAAGCTGATGTATCAGACCTCCCTGGCGTACTCTGCAAATTCAAGCAGCGATCCAAAAGCAAAATCATAAAGAGTCTCATCGACTAAATGATTCCCCCTTATTAAAACATTTATTGCCGCAGCCTCCCTGCCAAAAAGCATATCCGATCGTGAGTCTCCTGCCATTACCGATCTTTCAGGTTTGATATCATTATACTTTGAAGCTGCAAGATCGGCCATACCTGTTGCGGGTTTCCGGTAGCGGCTGTTCTCACCCTTAACATGAGGAGATACAAAAATATCAGATATGCACGCCACAGGATCAATAAGGTCCAGCATATACTTGTGTATGCGGTCCAGTTCATCTGATGAAAGCAGTCCCAGTCCAACGCATTGCTGGTTGGTTACAATAATAATTCTTTTAAATATTCCGGATAGTATACCGACAGCTTCCCTGACACCTGGCAGTATCTCCATCTGACCGGTTGACAGAACATATCCACCCTCAATGTGGCGGTTGATCACCCCGTCACGATCAAGGAACAGTGTCCATGAACCTTCTCCGGCAACTCTACGGAAGTTCTCTTTCAGCTCTTGCATAATCTTCAGGGGTTCCAATATCAATAAAATATCCCTCAGAGATAAATCCGAACATATCGAGCAGTCTTGTGCCTGGTTTGAAGAGTTCTTCTTCAGCCGAAAATCTTTCCGGAAGGTCCAGTTCATCTGTCAGTCTTCTCCTGAATATATAGAACCCGCCGTTCACCAGTGCTGCTGTATTACCACTCTCCTTTTCAGCAAAGAGTCTTATCCTTAACCGGTCGTCGAGAGTCACCGAACCGAACCTGGAGGCATCGTCAGTGTGCCTGAGGGCTATTGTAATATCTGATCTTCTGCTTAAATGCAGTTCTTCCATTTGCCCTAATTCAACCCTGAACAGTGTATCGCCGTTAAGTACAGCAACATTGTCAGCAGTTGCCATACTCATTGCTCCGAAAATTGCCCCTCCGGTACCCAGTGGTTCTTTTTCGATATGATAACTGATGGTCATATCCCTGTAGCTGGTACCGAAATGCTCTTCAATTTTATGCGAGAGGTATCCTGTTGAAAGTATTACATGTTTTATATTGTTGTCAAACAGGTGATCGAGCAGGTACTCAATAAATGGTCTGCCTTTTACAGGAGCCATTGGTTTTGGGATATCACGGCTTATATTACTCAGCCTTGTTCCAAATCCCCCGGCCAGTATGATGGCCTCATCGATCATTTTCCGAAAAGATTATTCTCCACTATCTGGCAGATAATATGCCCCAGCATAATATGAGCTTCCTGAATTACAGGTGTGTCATCTGATGGTATATCCAGAACCATATCTGAAAGTGGTGCAAGATCACCTCCGTCAGATCCGGTAAATGCTACCACGACCACATTTTTCTCCCTGGCCTTCCTGGCAGCTTTAATAATATTCTCCGAACGGCCCGATGTTGATATGGCTATCAGTACATCGCCCTCCTCACCTCTGGCATCAACGAGCCTGGAATATATCTCAGTAAATGAAATATCATTTGCTACCGCTGTAAGATATGAAGTGTTAACATGCAGGGCCTCGGCAGGCAAAGGTTTCCTGTCGAGGTAGAATCTGCCTGCCAGTTCGGCTGCCAGGTGCTGTGCATCGGCGGCACTTCCGCCATTCCCACAGAACATTACTTTTTTGCCTTTACGAAAAGCTTCAGTAATAAGTTCTGATACCCTGCTGCATGTATTTGCCAGCCGGTCTGACGCAGCGATCTTCTCAACCTGCCTGCCCCGATCTTTCAGTATGTCTTTTATCAATTCCCTATTGTCCATGTGGTCAGCCCATTTTTTGTAAACTCAAACGGTTCGACATGACCGCTGGCATTACTCAATGCCTTTGCAACGTTATATCTTGATACCCCGGGACAGTAGAATACCATGTATCCACCCCCGCCGGCACCAGAGATCTTTCCTCCCGTAGCTCCTCCGTTAATAGCCATGTCGTATATTCCGTTAATTAGATCATTTGTTATTCCTCCGGCCATCTCCTTCTTGAATTTCCATCCGAAAGCCAGGATATCTCCAATCAGGTCCATTTCTCCGGTGAGGATGGCATCTTTCATCTGCCGTGCCTGTTCTTTAAGTCTGTGCATCGCCTCAACCTGTTTCCGGGCATTCTTCTCCACATTTACAACCTGCTCGGCAATAATGTCGGATGAGAGCCTGCTGGTACCGGTAAAGAAGAGGAGAAGATTATTCGATAACTCGTTGATCCAGGCAGGATTTATCCTTAGCGGATTTACTATTACCTTATTTGAGTTCCAGAATTCCATATAGTTAAATCCTCCGAAAGTAGCCGCATACTGATCCTGTTTTCCACCTTTCATATCCAGGTCTACTCTTTCTATTTCCCAGGCCAGGTGTGCAATGTCGTACTCGCCCAACGGTAGTTTCAGCCATTCGGTGAAAGCACCCAGTACTGAAACTGCCAGAGTGCTGGAACTGCCAAGTCCGGACCCCGGAGGAGCGTCAATAAAAATTGACATTTCGAACGATAGCGGTTTGTGGGTAAAATCCTTTACTATTCTGTTATATACACCGAGAGGTATCAGGGCCTCATTGTCGGCAGGTATATATTGTTTTGATTCAAAGGTTAGTGTTGTGCCTTTATTAACCAGGTTAATAATTATTTTTCCGTTGTCCGAAGGTATAAGAGTAGTATATGCATAGAGTGATATAGTAGCATTTAGAACAGCACCTCCAAACAGGTCGGAGTAAGGCGATACATCCGTTCCTCCACCGGCCAGTCCGAGTCTCAGGGGGGCTTTACTCCTAATGATCATTGATTATCAATTTGTTCCAAAAGCAAAGATATATTCTTTACCATTTTTTCCCAGCTATACTTCTCTTTTTCTTTCGATATACCCTCTGTGAACAGCTTTTCCCTTGATTCACTGAAGAAATCATAAATAGCATCAGCAATGGCTCCCTGTTCCGGATCTACAACGTATCCTCCTTTCATATGAGGGATCATCTCAGGCAGTCCTCCCACATTGGTAACGAGCATAGGTTTATTGAAATGGTATCCTATCTGGGTGACCCCGCTTTGTGTAGCGTTCTTATAGGGTTGAACAACGATATCTGAAGAGCAGAACCAGTTGGCCACATCAGGATCGGGGACAAAACGGGAGTGTACAATAACTCTCTCGCCGAGACCATAATCGGTTATCATATCATAGTAGGGCTTATCCGATGTATAGAATTCACCCACAACGAGTAATTTCAGTTTCATGCCGGCGAAACGTTCATCTGAAAAGGCCTTCAGCAAGAGGTCGAGGCCTTTATATTCCCTTATCAGCCCGAAAAACAGAATATACCTGTACCCGGGATCGAGGTCAAGGTTCGCCAGGGCTTCTTCTCTTTTCAATGACTGGCCAAAATTGTCGAATACAGGATGTGGTGAGAACAACCGCGGTTTGTTAGTGTCGAATTGTTCCAGGTCCTTGAGTACTGAGTCCGACATGGCTATGAATCCGTCCACCGGCTTAACAAAATATTTTGTAAGTATCCTGTCGCCTGGCTTCGGCTCATGTGGAATTATATTATCCAGTATTGTTACGATCTTTGTTCCTGAAGTTTTTTTTATGCCTCTGGCTATGGTTCCAAAGCATGGTGCCATAAAAGGGAGCCAGTATTTGAAAACAACCAGGTCGTTTCCTTCCTTACCGGTCCGTCTGCCTGCAGCTATCCAGTTCAGTGGGTTCACAGAGTTTACCGACCGGTTTATTTCTATATCATCAGGCTCTGGCCAGTCGGCATATTGTGTTTTCCCGGGGAAAAGAAAGCCGGGGTACTGAAGGGTAAAGGTTTCAATACCAACATGGTAACCCTGTCTTTGGAATTCCCTCGCCAGCTGTTCATTAAAGGCAGCAAGGCCACCCCTGTAAGGGTATGCAGTTCCTATGATCTTTACTTTTTTCATTCTCTGGCCGGTCTGACCCAGGTAGAGGAGATCAGACAGTATTAAGTATATATTCAGAATTCCCCAGTCCGCATACCGATGCATGTTCAAGAGCCTTTCGCCAATCGGTGCCGGGATGAATAGCCCCGAACTTGTCAAA
>JBJKPH010000176.1:0-3501 GCA_046706585.1 Bacteroidales bacterium
GCCTATTGCAGATATTATTCCTGCAACCATTGCAACCCGGGGATTATAGAAATATTCGAATACCTGCGGAAAAGTGAAAAATTTGTGCTTTGCCGCAAGTCTGCTCAACACCGGGATCAGTGTTACGGCACTCAGCCATGCACCCACCAGTCCGGTAAACAGCATCCATGAGCCAGAAAGACCTATTGCAAAACCAAGTCCGCCCAGACCTATAGAGAATCCACCTCCGACATCTGTTGCAACAACTGATAATCCGATATGCCAGCTGCTCATCGATCTTCCGCCAACATAATAATCCTCAAGGTTACTGTTACGCCTGTAGAAATAGAATCCTATCCCCAGCATCGACGAAAAATAGAGGATGAATATAGAAATGTCGATAAAACTCATTACCGGCAGTAATATTTAAGGTGATGTATAGAATAAATGCCCTGGTAAAAGGCTCCTGAATTTAAATATCTGTTGGAAAAAAGTGTTTTGATCATACCAGCTTCTTATCTATGTAATTTGAGTTTAAAATGCTTAATATTCCCATATAATTGAGTCTGAATTTCACGAGATCACCTACAGTGTATTGCGGTTTACGACCGCTGATCTCAAGAACTATCATATCAGAACTGGCTCCTGAAACAGACAGCGAAGGATCTATCGGGAAAAGATTTTTCGTATCGACATCCAAAAGACCGACATCAAGAATAGCCCTGTAAGCGGTCTTTCCAAAATCCTCTTCTTTTATCTCGGTTGTTTCCCCTGAAATGTTCGTTCCCATTTCTCCTGTTGGCACCAATGGTTTCTCTATCAGCTCAATTATCTCTGCATACAGAATGAATATATCCTGTTTCATGCCCTTGAAATTCTTCCCGGTGTAAAGGTTATTTCCCAGGAAGAGTGTCTCCCCTACCCTGAAATGGGTTATTCCGGACGGAAGTAATCTTCTGTTTATCAAAGGTATGGTTATTGACGTTCCGCCTGAAACCAGCGGGATATTCTTATTGAATTTCGCCTCGATAAGTTGCTCGTAAAGACTCAGTTGTATTAATTTATCAGTATTTGGAAGCACCCCGTTAAGGCAGGTCAGGTTAGTACCTATTCCAATTATCTCAATACCCGGTAATTCAAAAACTTTCCGGTAAAAGGATATGAAGTTCTCACCCATCACACCTTCTCTGAGATCGCCCAGCTCAATCATAATTATGATCTTATGAAGCTTGTTTTGTTTAACTGCTTCCTCTGATAAAAGTCCGATAGTATGTAACTCAGTGTTCACACTGATATCTGCATACTTTACTACGGATGGCACTGATCGCTTTGCCGGCGGTTTGATATAGATAGTCTCTATACCAGGATCAATCGATTTAATTTCCTTCAGGTTGCTGACACGTGAGTCAAGCACCTGATCGACCCCAAGGCTGATAAGGTATTCAAGGTACCTGCGGTTTCCGCATAACAGCTTTGAGACAACGCCCCAGCTGATATTGTGTTTCCTGAACAGGTCATCCAGGAATTTATAATTATGGGCCAGTTTTGCCCTGTTCAGTTCAATAAATGCCAAAGCATTCCTTTCTTTGAATGGTTATTTCTTGCTATTCGCAGCCAGATGACGCATTTCAAGGTACTTGCTCTCAAATCCCATCTTCTCGTAAAGGAACCTGGCGGGATTGTCCGGTTCAACATGCAGTGCCATGTCTCCATCAGCAATTTCAATACTCTTTCTGATCAGTTCCTTACCAAGACCTTTACCTCTCTCATCCTTATGTACTGCAATATATACCAGGATGTTCTCAGGTATATAACCCGACATGCCGGTACGGTTTACCACTACTACACCCGTAATATTACTTTCATTATATGAAGCCAGGGCGAATCCACCCAGCGGGGTTATTTTTTCAGACGGATCCGACCGGTGTGATGAAAAACTTATGGCTTTGCGAATATCATCTTTGCTATCACCATACTGATCAAGGTGCACAAATAAGAATTCAACCAGCTCTTCCTTCTTATCCTCTGTGAGCGGGTTTGATGAATTAAAAATTTTGTATGTAGTCATAATAACAGAGTAATATGAAATCATCCGGATTCCAGGCATAAAAAATATTGATCTTGCCGGAAATTGTCACAGAATTGTGACACTCAAAATATCCCGCAGGCCGGGAAAACGATAAATGATTTTGTTTATGTACAACAAATATAGTTATTATATGCCGGAATAAAAATCCGGCAGTCATCGCCGGTTAACTGCTATTGTCACAGGCTTATTTATCAATACACTGAATTAGATACGTCATATGTATGGGAAAATAATAAAAAGAGATATTTTTGAGGATATCTAATCCAAAATCTGATAATCATGAAAAGATTTTCGTTATCTATTCTGATAATTCTGGCCTCAGCAGGCCTGTCAATTGCCCAGGAGAGAACCATCCCGGTGGATACTGCTGTTATTACACATTTCACTACAACCATCCAGGGACAGAAAATAAGTTATACCGCAACTACAGGAACCCAGCCTGTCTATATTAATGATGAAATCGTTGCCTCTCTATACTATACATATTATACGAGGGATATGCAGGGTAACAATAATAACCGTCCACTTGTGATATCTTTCAACGGAGGTCCAGGATCAGCTTCTGTCTGGATGCACTTGGGATACACTGGTCCAATGACCGTTATTATTGACGATGAGGGTTATCCGGTACAACCTTACGGAGTAAGGGAAAACCCCTATTCCATTCTTGATGTTGCTGACATAGTATATGTTAACCCGGTAAATACCGGCTACTCGAGAATGGTTAAAGGCAGGGATGGCAAGATGCCTGACAGTAAGCTGTTTTTCGGGATCAATGCTGATATATCATACCTGGCTGCCTGGATTAGTGATTTTGTTTCAAGGAACAACAGGTGGCTATCACCAAAATATATCATTGGTGAAAGTTACGGAGGAACAAGGGTGTCGGGACTGGCATATGAGTTACAGAACAGCCAGTGGATGTTCCTTAACGGGGTTATTATGGTATCACCGGCAGATTATCTGGTTTTCGACTCGGATGTCCCGGTTTCATCAGCTGTGAACTTTCCATATTTTGCAGCTACTGCCTGGTACTATAACATGTTGCCAGATGAATTGCAGCAAAAGGATCTGCTTGATATCTTACCTGAAGTCGAAGAATTCACCCTCGATACGCTTATGCCGGCCCTGGCACGAGGCGGATTCATTCCTAATGATGAGAAGGGGCAGATAGTAAAGCGAATGTCGTATTATTCAGGACTCTCTGCTGATGCGATCCTTCAGAATAATCTTGACGTACCAACAAGTTTCTTCTGGAAGGAATTACTCAGGGAAAGAAGCGGTTATACAACAGGCAGACTTGATTCGAGATATCTGGGACTCGATAAAAGGGAAACAGGTACACAACCCGATTTCAATATGGAGAGCATCATGTGGAACAATGCCTTTGCCCCGGCAATAAATTATTATTCAAGGGAAGTCCTTGGCTTCAA
>JBJKPH010000177.1:0-6347 GCA_046706585.1 Bacteroidales bacterium
GCAGGCCACATACCGCTCTGAAGCAGTTTCTCCTTTGCTGCTTCCCTGGTTACGGATGACGGATCAGCTTTCCCGAACTGTTCATAATCATCACCTGATGCATCGATTACAACTTCGAGAATCCTGCGACGTTCACCTCGGATAACATCCAGTACTTTCCCGCTTACCGGAGACGCATACTTAACCTCAGGCCTGTACTTATCATAAAAAACCGATGTACCTGCCTTAACAGCATCTCCTGGCTTGATGCACAGTTTGGGCACCAGGCCGGGGAAGTCGGCAGGCTTTACTGCGTACCTGCCGGGCCTTTCTTCCGGTATCAGGATCTTCTCGGCCTTGCCTTTTATCCTGATATTCAGCCCTTTTCTTAACTTGACTTGTTTAGACATACAGAATTAATATTATTTTAGGAATTCACGCAAAATTAGATTTATGTTATTCCCTTAACACATGTAAATGACAAATATCACAAATTTAGATCAAGAGGCAAATTTACTGGTTTCACTAAATACTCAATACTGTTCTAAAACATAATATATCAACACCTGCATTGCAAAATGTCAGTTATGGACATTTTATTATGTTCTGAACTGATTTGTTTCAGGTAATTAAGCCCACTGGTGCAGTTACTTACCCGTATATCTTATATACTGCTGAGTTGTCCAGTCAAGAGGTTCCCTGCTGTTCGAAAGTTTTACAACAACCCCGGAAAACATATTAACAAGGTTTGCCATATTATTGAAATCGAATAATTCAGCCTCATCGGCAGGAGTATGAATATAAGTACCTTTGGTTGTTGTTGTTGCAAAGGTGCCGCATGGGATCCCTTCACTTACGCCATCAGCAGTGGATATTCTCGCGAAACTGATATTATCCGATTGAAAGAAAAGCCTTTCAGCCAGCGAAATGGTATCGATAAGAGTGTACCCGCTGTTCCTGATATAACCACTGACCAGGTCATCCAGGTTTGAAGTAGAGCAACCTGTCATATAGAAATTGTTCTTCCCCACTTCTTCTGAATGCCCTATCATCTCGAAATTCATGTTGGCATAAACACGGGCAAGATCAACAGGGGGGTTCTGCACAAAATACCTCGATCCGCGCAGGCCCATCTCCTCACCGCTGAAAGCTACAATCAGGATCGTGCGCCCTGTAGCCGCTTTACTTTCTGAAATATTTTTTGCAATCCCGATTAGGGTGGCAGTCCCTGCAGCATTATCATCGGCACCGTTGCATATCGAGTCACCGTCAACGGCCGGCCTTATGCCTATATGATCGAAATGGGCCGACAGTATTATATATTCATCCTTCAGGGCGGGATCGGTACCGGGAATTATACCAATTACATTTCTCTCGCTGAAAGTCCCCCTGCGCGATGAGGCTTCGTAAGGCTGAAAGTAATCGGGATATTTATCAAGCGGGACAACCCCGTATTCATTGAATTTTGTCGCTATCCAACCGGCAGCTTTCTCCATCTCGGGCGAACCGTTTGCCCTGCCCTTCATAAGGTCAGATGACAGAAAATCTATCCATTCGCTTAATGTTGCAGCGTCAACTTTGTCGAAAGCCCTAGGTGCCTGCTGGCCGAACGACAAGTTACCAGCTAACAAAACAAGGGTAATAACCGTAAGTACTCTTCTCATCGTTTTTCCAGCAAATATAAGATGTTTGAAGATAATTAAGCTGATCCCAACAGATATTCAGAAATTAACCTGACAATATTATTCAATATCTCCGGGAAATAAGTGCGGCATTCACTTTTACAATCTCACGAAAATAAAAGTTGCACATTCCCTTTGTATCATTCCTGTCGCTCTATTACACCTTTCCTGCTGAGAAGGATAGCTACAGGTCTTGTTCCGGGGAACTGTGAAATAATTATTATGATGATCACCGTGATAGGCACACTGAGAAGCATTCCGGTTATGCCCCAGATAAGTCCCCACAGAGCCAGGGTAAGCATTACCACTAAAGGAGAGATATTCAGCGACGTACCCATAAGTCTGGGTTCAACAAGATTGCCGAAAATCAGCTGTAACGTACCCACAATAGCCAGTATCCACAGGGCGGGTCCAAACTCTCCGAACTGGAATAATGCAAATATTGCAGGGAAAGCTGTTGCCACAAGCGAACCAATAACCGGGATAAAATTAAGGATGAAGATCAGGAATGCCCAGAACATTGGTGCTTCAACACCCACTATCATAAGTACGATATAGCTGCAAAAACCTGTCATCAGGCTCACCAGTGTTTTTATTCCCAGGTAATTACGGATAGAATGATCGATCTTTGAAAACAATTCACTCATCCTCCTGTAACCTTTCTCATCAGGGTACATCGCCCTGAGCTTGCCGGGAAATGTCGGCTCTTCGAGCAGCAGGAACACCAGGTACAGAATAACCATGAATACATCCCCGAAAAGTGATGTTACAGCAGAGATTGTCGATGAAAGGATGCTGGTAAATTTAAAATCGCGTGAAAAGTCACTAAGCATGGATCCCAGGTCTATCCTGAATGTATCGTTAATGATCGCTGTTATCCTGTCGATATTAGACCGGTACCCGGGCAGCGCTCCTGTAAGTTGCTGGATATTGGCTGAAAGAAGGTTGCCTGCAAGGATCAGGATTGTAAGGAACAGGGAAGCTGAAAAGATCGTCAGGAACCAGTCAGGAAGACGACCGATAAAATTCACCCTCAGCAACAGTTTCTTAATTACCCTTATCATCAACCAGAAAAGTATGGCAAGAATGAATGGTAATATGATCGATTGGGCAAAAATAAGTATCAGCACGATACCGGCTACAACCAGCAACAGGTATATCTTTCTCAGGTTCTCCATAGTTTAAATATTTATACCCGTGAAATTAGTCCAAATATTTCAATGTTTCCCCCTGCAGGCGGTATAAAAGGTTTGATATGTCTGAAGCCAGTACTGTGCGACTCCTCCTTTAGATTTACTTCCAGAAAATATCTTGATTATTTTTAAAGGAAAGAATGGGGTGAACTATAATCCCTCCCAGGAGTTATGTCCTAAATCCCGTATTCCGGCGAATACAGTTATAGCCGAGTAAATCTGGATTCTGACCGCATTTTCGGTTACACCCCAGAAAGACTTAACATTAAGATGTTGTTTGATCCATTTGAAGAACAGCTCCACTTGCCATATATACTTATAAAGCAGCGCAACATATTTCGCGCTGATCCCAAAGTTGTTGGTAGGATATGTGAAGGTTCTTTTGTGTTCCACAGAGTAATATCCGACCTTGCGGAGCAGGATTGGGTATTTTTTCCTTGTTTGCGGCCCGGTAAGGCGTATCGTCTGGTCGTAGAGGATGTTATCGGCGCCTTCAAGAAGTTCCTCTCCCTCAATAACTTCGTATTGAAGTTTGCCCCTCTCCCTAATTATGAAGTAGGATCCGATGAGATTGATTCCGAAGAGCCTGGCGAGATCAAAATATCCCCGGTCAAAGATGTAGTAAGCGTTCAGTTCGTAGGGAATCTCGTCCATGGCGTTCACGTCATGGACTCTGGTCTCAGTAATATGGAGAAAAAGATATAACACAAATGGATATCTCTAGATTCATATCAATAATCATTTGACTCGCATTATATAAACTCGTAAATTTGGTATGACTGTCTGAGTAATATTTTACTATGAGTAAGAAACAAAGAATATTGAAAACTATAGCATAACATATAGTTGCCGATATAGTACTAATGAAAACGAAGAGAAACATCCTAGGACAACTATTAAAGAGATAATGGAGCAAAGGCTCAATATATTGATAGATATATGAATTAATAATTAGCTGGATAAATGTCAGTTAATAAAACAGAGTTAGATGTATTTCAAATCTCATTTTAAGACAGTATTCTTTAATGAATCTGAAATAATATACTGTAAGGCAGAAGGTTGTTATACATCTATCCATTTAATAAATAATCAGGAATTGACGATCTCAAAAGTCCTGAAATCACTTGAGTCCACGCTAAGTCATGAAAAATTCTGTAGGTGTCATAGATCATACCTGGTAAATAAAGAGCACGTACTATATTATAACAATAAAAACGGTTGTCTTATCCTAAGCAATAAGGTTGAGATTCCTGTATCCAAAAGAAAGCTTGAATTCGTGTTCACCGAACTAAGTAAAAGACACACTAACTAAAAATTTTATCCGTCTACTTAAATTCACTGTACGTTTACTTAATATCTGCTGAACGAAGCTATGTAGACCGGCTCTAATTTACATTAATTTCATAATTTACATTCTGCAATACTACTTTCACTTATCCAACTTGAAAGTATATTATTTTGCTGTCATCTAGATATTTATGCTATTATCCTATGGAAATTATTAACGTCTTAACACATAAAATTATGCGAAAATTAATCTACACTATTCTTTTTCTTTTGGTCACATCACAATTATCTATTCTCTATGGACAAATAAAGGTGTCTGACAATGGTAATGTTGGTATTAAATATGATGGAACCCCATTATCTAAAATGGTGTTAAATCATATCGGCAATAGTGACTATGAAGCATATTTTTATAATCCTACAAAATCTTACGGTGGAGGATTATTCATATTAAGCGAGGCAAGCACAGGAACTCACGTAGTAAGCTTAAATGGCTATATCTATTCTGGGTCTGGATACGGATATGGTGTTAAGGCTACTGCATATAATTCAACTCCTTCAAGTTCAGGTCGTGCTTATGGAATCCAGGCATATGCAGGAAATGCAACTAGTGGTTATAATTATGCTGTTTATGGTAGGATACTTGGCAGTAATAATGGAGCCGGTATATTTGGAGCAAATGCCTCAAAAGGAGATATAGCGATTCCTGGACAGTATGCTGGGTATTTTCGCGGGGATGTTAAAGTGGAAGACGCACTTTGGGCTTATTCTATAACTGAGTCAGACGAAAAGTTCAAAACTAATATTCAGGATTTATCTGATGAAGGGAGTCTTTCAAAATTTAAGCAAATAAGACCTGTCGAATATAACTTAGTCCAAAGAGAGATATCAATACCTTCAGACACAACATCTACTGTAAAATACTTTGAAGATGATTCTCAAATATTAACAAAGAAGAAGTTTGGGATTATCGCTCAAGAATTACAAAAGATATATCCAAATCTGGTATATGAGAATCAAGAAGGTGATTTAGGTATAGACTATATTGGATTAGTTCCAATATTGATCAAAACAGTTCAAGATCAGCAATTAAGAATTGAACTACTTGAGGAAGCCATTAAATCTTTAAATCCTGAAGCAATAAAATATGAAGATGAATAGAATAATTGTAATAATTGTCCTTGTTCTATTTTCAGTAGTTGCAAAAGGACAGTCAATTGTCTTTACCTATGATGAATCTGGCAATAGATTGTCAAGAGAATTATATGTTGAGCAATTAAAATCTTTAATCCTTAATTTTCCTGTTCAAGAGAAACTTCTTAATGATACAATCGTTGCTGACCCTTCTATACTTGTCTATCCTAATCCATCAAAATCTTATGTATTTCTGGAAGTTAAGGAGTTGGCGCAGGACAATCTACTTAGCTTCATTCTATATAATTTACAAGGAGAGATTCTTATTGAGGAGCCACATGGAAACTATTTCAATTCCATTGATTTAACAGGAATTCAAAAGGGCATATACATCCTTAGAGTCAAAATTGATAAGAAAATCTTTGACTATAAAATCATTAAATCTTACTAAAAAAATAAAACTCATTCGATAAAAATAATAAGATGAGATATAAGTGTTTCACAGTAGTTGCATTGATTTTATCTGTTCAAATTCTATACTGTCAAGACAAAACAGTAAATCTGAACTCAGCAATGAGTGGGACACAAGATATTACTGCTCAACAAAGCATTACTCTTAGTCCCGGATTTTCCTATACTCCTTCTTCCGGAAATTATTTTATGGCAAGCATTGACAGATCAATTATTGCGGAGGCAGAGTACCTTACAGGAGGAGGTATCCCAGATCCAGATTTAAAAGAAATAAATACAGATCTTGTAGTAGGCTCTATTGGAGGAGTATTGGATGTAACACCACTAGGTGCAGCGATTTATTCTATTCCCATTTTTATTCCTCCTGGTACTGGAGGCATGGTTCCTAACCTTTCTTTTAATTTTTGTAGTGTATCTGGTAATGGAATACTTGGATGGGGGTGGAATGTTGGAGGACTTTCTGCGATCACTCGCACAGGAAAGCCTTATTATCTAAACCAGAACGTCCAAGGTATTACTATGGCTAATAGTGATTGTTATGCAATTGATGGGAATAAATTAATGTTAAAGTCCGGTACATATGGGGAAGAAGGATCAACAT
>JBJKPH010000178.1:0-1770 GCA_046706585.1 Bacteroidales bacterium
CCCCAGCAATATTATGACCTTTACCCTTTGGACGAAGTTAAACTGCCTAAAATCCTCGAGAATGATCTTGATGATGTGTCACCTGTAAGCTTCAGATGGCTGCGCAGGAACTGGCAAAAATGGATTCTTGAACACGATCTGTGGAAGAATGCAGTACAGGGATACGAAGCATGCATATCTTTCTCGGATGAAATGGTCGGTAAGCTTTTAAAAGGACTTGAAGAGAGCGGCCAGGCAGACAATACAATAATTGTACTGTGGTCTGATCACGGAATGCATATTGGCGAAAAGGAACACTGGGAGAAGTTTACTCTATGGGAGGAATCTACAAGGGTCCCGCTTATTTTTATCGTACCAGGGATGACACAGCCTGGAACAAGATCATCTGAAGCAGTTAGTCTGCTCGATGTATATCCCACACTGGTAGATCTTACCGGGGGTATACCCAGCGAACAGCTCGAGGGACTGAGCCTTAAAAAGATCCTTGCTGACCCGAGTGTGACGAGAGAAGAGCCGGCTATCACCACGTACTATAAGAATAATCATGCCGTAAGGACGGAAAGATATCGTTATATAAGGTATTTTAATGGTGACGAGGAGTTATATGACCATGAGACCGATCCGGATGAGTTCTATAACCTTGCATCGGATACAACTTATAACGATCTCAAAAAGGAACTTGCTAAATGGCTGCCTACAGTTAATGTAGATCCATTCTAGCAAAATGTTATACAATAAGGATGTTAAGGCCGGATTTCTGATCCGGCCTTCTTTGTTCATTCCATACTCGTTATGGTCCGGATATCCCCATGAACCATTGGTCCGGATCTCCCCATGAACCGTTAGGTCCGGATCTCCGAATCCGGACCGGTACTATACCTGGTTATGTAGCAGATACGGAGATCAGCGACAACGTTAGGGAAGGAAGATATGCACCTCACTGCTATCATGGATTAAGACAACCCTGTTTTCAATTATCTCACTGGATTATTTTTGATATTATTTCAGCTTCCTCTCACTTAAAATAATTAATTAATTCATGTCAATCTAATATTCATTTGCTTAAAAAGATGCAATAAGAGTCAAAAAACTTTTAATTTCTTAAGATTTTGCATAAATTTATATACCAAGAAGAAGATGTCAGCAATTCGGTTATTATTTATGTGATAGTAATATCCGTACAACCTGCTAAGGAAGATTGATTATACTGTTTATAAGTGATTATTATAAAATCAGATAACCATTACTTACCTATTTGTATTACCTAAAACTATTAACTATGCACAGAATCTCAAAATGGTTCAGGTGGCAGATGTTGCTATTGACAATATTTGCACTGATTTTTGGGTCTCAAAACATTGTGGCCCAAAGGATTACAGTAACGGGTACTGTATCCGATAACAATGGCGACCCGTTGCCGGGAGTTAATATCCTGGTCAAGGGAACTACTACAGGTGTATCTTCCGGTGTGGATGGGAAATATACCATTACAGTTCCTGACCAGAATGCTGTCCTGGTATTTCAATTTGTCGGATATTCAACTGCTGAGATCCCTGTAGAAGGGCGGTCAGTAATTGATGCAACACTTCACGAACAGGTAACTGCACTGGATGAGGTTGTAGTAACGGCACTTGGTATTCGCACGGAGAAAAAAGCTCTGGGATATGCCACGGCTGAAGTTGGTGCCGACGAGATTGCAGCCGTAAAATCCACAAACTTTGTTGAAGCCCTGAATGGTAAAATTGCAGGTGTGCAGATATCTTCACCCTC
>JBJKPH010000179.1:0-2916 GCA_046706585.1 Bacteroidales bacterium
ACCCTGCACAGGCTCCCGTTCCGGAAAGTGTCAGAGTAGCAACAAAGGTGCCTGAATTAACTGAAGGGGTAAAGGTAGCAAGGGCAGGATCGGCATTCTGTGTCCATATACCCATAGCTTCGCCACCCGACCATGTGGTATTGGTATATGTTCCTGCTCCTGTTGCATCCGTCATCGGGATCGGAGCGGTCGGCGTTACGTCACATTTCGCAATATCAGGTCCGGCATCGGCAACAGGTGTTTCTCCCCAGCTTATCAGCCGGGTGTCCGAAGGATTTGTTCCCAGGCATGTGGCCAGTCCGTTTACCGTCAGTACGGCCGTAAATGAACCTGACGGCACTGAAGGTGTAAAAATTGCCAGCGCAGGGTCGGCATTCTGTGTCCATGTACCGAGACCCGCTCCACCGCTCCATTGCAGACCGCTGTATGATCCGGTTGCTGTAGCTCCTATCATGATGAACGGGGCAAGCGGTGTTGCATCACACCGTTCAATGTCTGCCGCCGCCTCTACCTGTGGTGTCTGGCTCCATGAAATAACCCTTGTATCAGATACTACCGGGCTGCCGCACTCGGGTGCGCCGGTTACCGTGATGGTCGCCGTGAACGAACCCGATGGTACAAGCGGCGTAAATGTTGCCAGTGCAGGATCGCCATTCTGTGTCCATGTTCCAAGTCCTCCTCCTCCTGACCATACAGCACTGGAGGCATGCCCACCCAGAATTGTTCCCGTCATAATGATAGGATCCAGTGGTGTGGGCGTACATATATCAAGGTCGGGACCGGCATCGATCGATGGCATTCCGTACACCGTCAGCAGGGCTCCTTCCGATTTAAAGGCACATCCCCCCTGCCCGTTGGGGGTTTTCATCTCGAGGCGGTAATAATAGCCGTTATAGGCAAGCGGTGCCGGCGATATCAGCAGTGTGTTCGTGAATGATCCGTCGTACGGAGGATGCTCTCCGCTCTCTGTCCAGGTAAGCCCTCCGTCATAACTCTCCTCCCAGTGCCATGTGGCAATATCTTCGGTGGTTGTTGCAAAAAATGTGGCATCCTGCCCTTCACATACCGTTGCATCGATTGGCTGTGTAACATTAAGAAGAGTATGAACCGTTACGCGAAGAGTATCAGACTCGTCGCTCAGACAAAATGTAGGGGCAAGTCCGACTGTGGAACAGGTATAGAGGCCGCTTTCATGTACCTTGCTTATAATTATTGTATCGCTTGTCCTTCCGGGAAGCAACACCCCGTCAAGGAACCACTGGAACCCGCTGTAGGGTGGTGTTGATGAGGCGATGGCCGTAATGACGTATGACTCGGGAGGCTCGACACCGTAGCATATGTCATTTTTCTTGGGACCACTGATGGATGGAACAGAGGGTTTCCCCACAACTGTCAGGGTAACCATAGCAGGATAGCTTTCACAAAGCAATCCCGTAAGGTCCTGGTCGGTCACCCAGTAATTATATGTTCCGGGTACTGTTACACCGGGATCATATGACAGGCCGGTGCCTACCTGGGAAGTAAGGGCTGCATCCGAATACCAGTTTATGGTCCCGAACGGAACGCTGCTCACCGTAAGCGTGGCATCATCACCCTCGCATATACTCCTGTCGGGAACGGTCGGGGAGGCAGGCACATCAACCACCGTAATATCGACATATGTCGACACATAATCGGCATCATCCCAGTTACATTTGTTCCAGTTCTTAAGGTACACCCTGAAGGTCTCTCCGGGGAGGCAAGAAGCCGGGATGGTTATAGCCTCACTGACTGATCCCGGGGCGTTGGGGGAGGGAGAGAATCTCCCGCTGGCCTGCGGTGCATCACCGAGCGCAGATACTGAGACAGTACCGGTAATAGTATTGTGGATCCCGCCTGACGGGTCCTCACCGTAAAGCCATTCAAGGTTTCTTTCGGAATCGTTCGGCACAGGTGTCAGACCACCGGGAAGGCTCGGGCCCTGGCAGTTCCAGGTGCTGTTGTCACGCAACACAATTACAGTTTCCGTACCGGCACATACCTCAACAGTGGTGCCACCCGTTGCATTATTGACTATCTCCAGTTGCCCGTCCCCGTCGGAGGATACGTCTCGTCCGTGTACAACAGCAATATACTGCACCGACTGTGTCTCCCCACAGGGATTCTGAATGGTATTTGAAAATACATAGTTACAATCGGTAGTAGTACTATAGGTATGTGTTCTGATCGCTAACGGAGGAAGATCATTGTCAGCAACTGAAGTATAGTTTGTAATTGTTCCATCACCCCAGTCCAGGACCCATTCGGTGCCTTCATATATTCCTGTAACAGCAGGATCAGGATCAAATGTAACGACGTTAAACCTGGCAGTAGCCCCAAGATTTATACAGGTTACAGGTTGTGAAAAACCGGTTAGTACATCAATCGGAGGGCAGGGAGGAGTCGTAATAGTCAGTTTCTGGGTTGTCCCTAATGTTCCACCTGCGCTTTCAGCGACAATATGGATCGAATGAAATTTATTGGGTAACAAATTATGATGTATCGCTGCAATAACCGATCCGACATCACCGGCATCGTACGAAATTGTACCCCCACCCCTGAAAGTAGCTGATAAAGGAAGATTATACCAGTTCTTGATATTTGTTGGAGATACCGGAGGAGTGTCATAGGCAAAAACAACCCAGTATATTGTACCGGGTGCATCGAGCTGAAAATTTAACTGCACACTTGCCGGGGTGAGATTTGATGTTGTCGGATAGGGATTAACCCAGTTTGGTGCCTGAGCCCAGACACTTCCCAAAGACAGAAAGAAAATAAGTACAAGAAACAGGATCTTACAGATCCCTTTTATCCGGCAGGTCTTTTTCAGTTCTGGTTTAACAGGCTCACTCATTCTTTACGGATTGATATACATCAACACAATATCCCCCTTATGAG
>JBJKPH010000180.1:0-5619 GCA_046706585.1 Bacteroidales bacterium
CAGCAAACTCGCGAGAAAGATCTCAAGAAAATTATAAGCTAATACTATTTTGCCCGAAGAAATGTTCAAATACGACGGAAATACCAAGGATAGTGTCTCTGATAACAACGGGACCAAGGGGAAGGGTGATGCCATAACCGGCAGTGAAAGCATCCTGGGGTGTCCTGCAATTCTTACAGGACTGTCACACGAAGTTAGAACATATATGAATTCAATAGTGGCTTTTTCATTCCTGCTTAACAACAATACCTGTACAGACCAGGAAAAGGAAGAGTATAATGATCATATTTACAATTCATGTGAGCAGATAATAACTCTTTTTGATAATTTTCTTGATTCAATTATTATAGATTCACATCAGTCTGCATCCAGACTTTCAAAGAGACAGCTAAACAGTGTATTGGAAGAACTTGCTGTCGATTTCAACAGGTCTCTCAAAAGTTTCAACAGGGATAAGATCTCTTTTATTCTTGAAGTAAATTCACAAACTGAAGAGATATTTATTGACGAGGCTAAGGTAATCAGGGTACTTAGAAACCTTTTTCATAATGCCCTTGAGAATACTGATTCGGGTTACATAAAACTAGGCTACAAAAAGAGAGAAAATAGGGTTATATTTTACGTTATCGATTCGGGTAACAGCTACCATGCTAACAGGGAGCTTCTTTCGTCTAATGACCTTGGAGAGTTCCTTATTAAGCACGACAAAACATTTGTAACCGTAGGGCTGATCCTTGCAAACCAGCTTGTTCAGGGTTTAGGAGGTGAGCTATGGATAGAGCCCAACGGAGTAGATGGTTCGGGTATTTATTTTTCCATACCCGGAAGGAGAAGTACGGATACACCAGATATTCACCATGTTAAACAATCCAGATCCTGGATTTCTGTCTGAAAATAATCCTTCCTACCTATATTTTAAGTCTGCTTTCTTAAATTAGGTGAAAGAGTGTCAGTTCTTGACACTCTTCCTTTTTTATACAGGTTCATGTGATCACATTGAAATTATCTTGATCTCTGTTCGCCTGTTTCTCTGCCTTCCCTCTTCAGTGTCGTTATCTGTCAATGGCCTTGTTTCGCCATAACCGGTTACATTCATTCGTTCTCCAGCTATTCCTTTTTCTATAAGAAACTGTCTTACTGCTCCTGCCCTCTTTTCTGACAGTACAATATTATGCTCTTCAGTCCCAGATGAGTCGGTATGTCCTCCAATCTCGATCCTGACCCCCGGATTTGATTTGAGCAGTTCATACAGCTTCGTCAGTTCAATGACAGATTCATCTCTCAGAAACCATGAATCAGTTTCAAAAAACACATTAAAAAGGCTAATCTGTCCACCTACTCTTATCGGGCTCAGTTCAATCTGCTTCTCAAAAGGTTCAGACACCGAGTGCACACCTTCCAGTCTGAAGTGCTCAGAGTAAAAAAGATATTTATCCTTATCGACATTTAAACCGTAATTATGTCCCGGATTCAGACAAACGAGAAAATTCCCGTCATCAGAAGTAAAGGATTTTGTTACTATCTTATTGGATGAGAGGTCGGTAAGTTCATAGGAGGCTTTCAGCTTTTTTCCTGAAAACTTATCATAAACGACCCCATGTACATAAGATACAGGCTCAGGCCTGTACTCCTCAGGCAGCTCAAAATAGAAAAGATCCCTGCCCCGCCCTGGCAATATATCGGATGAAAAATAAGCCAGTTCTCCTGAGGCATCTATTATAAGGCCAATTTCATCAGTATGTGTATTAATAGGATAGCCCAGGTTTTCCGGTTCAGACCATTCCCCGTCTTCATTCATTTTTGACATATAGATATCGAACCCGCCCATACAGGGTCTGCCATTCGATGAAAAGTAAAGTGTCTTCCCGTCAAAATGAATAAATGGGGACATTTCATCACCCGGTGTGTTTATCTTTTCTCCCAGGTTCTCAGGATCAGACCAATCCCCGTCTTCTTTTAGCCTGCTTACCCAGATATCCATTCCTCCTGATCCGCCAGGCCTGCTTGATACGAAATAGAGTGATGTTCCATCGGCTGATATAGAAGGTTGAGATTCCCAGTAAGGAGTATTTACCGGGCTTCCAAGGTTAATTCCCTGCGACCATCCACGCATGGTTTTAGCACTGAAATATATATCACATCCTCCCCGCCCGTCGTCTCTGTTACATGCTGTAAAATACATGTACTGGCCACCTGCCGATAGTGTCTGAGCCCCTTCATTCAGGGGGGTATTGAGTGGTGCGCCTACCGATTTTGCTACAGACCACCTGCCGTCAGTCTTTGTACTGTAATAAAAATCCTCCTGATATGATCTGCCCGTCAGGCTTCTCGTATTTGAAACAATCTGCCTTGTAAACATTAATATTCTGTTATCGACTGTTATTGCAGGCCAGTATTCATCATTTGCAGTATTGATCGAGTCGCCAAGGCTCACTGGTTTAAATGGAACAGGATGTTCGATCGCATCAAGTGAAAAGATGCAATCATCAATATATTTCTTTGCTTTATCCTGAAGATTGGCCTGTCCCCTGTTAGCAATGAACGAACGGAAAGCACTTAGTGCTCCCTTATAATCGCCTTTAAAGAACCTGACCTCACCAAGACTGTAGAAAGCAGGCAGAAAGAACATTGAATCGATCTGCATCACCCGCTCATATGCCTTAATTGATTTATCATATCTTTTCTGGTCTTTATACAATTCGGCGATCAGCAGAAAAGCCTCAATAAAATTCTCATCCTTTTCGGTTGCGATCAGGAGGTTTCTTTCAGCTTCGGCATAGTTAATAAAGTCATAGGCCTGTTTACCTTCATTATATGCTCTTAAAGCCCTGTTTGATCGTGTATGGAGTTCCTGACCCATGGTAACGTTGTGTGTTACCATCAGAACCGCTGCAATTACAAGAAATGTCTTAAGCCTTATCATGGTATTTTCATGTACTTATGGCTCTGAAGCGATACAGACCAGGCAGGATTCATTTTGACATAATCAACTACTTCCCCTATAATGTCTTTAAACCTGCTCCATTCTGGTTGCAGGTACAGTTTACATTCCTTACTGACTTTTCTCCTGCAGGTTTCTGCCCAGTCAAAGTCTTCTTCTGTTTCAATAATCACCTTCAATTCTCCTGCCAAAGTCAGGACATCTTCTCCGGGTGGCATATTTTTTTTCGGAGAAAGGCATATCCAGTCCCATTCACCTGTCACCGGATAAGCACCTGAAGTTTCAAGAAAAGTGCTTATTCCATGTTTTTTAAGCTCATTGCAAAGGTGGTCAAGGTTCCACATCAGGGGTTCACCTCCGGTAACAACCACCGCTTTTGAACCGGAATCAACTGCATAGCCTACAATCCGGTCTGTTTCAACAAGCGGATGAAGACCAGGATCCCATGAGAATCTTGTATCACACCATCTGCAACCAACATCACACCCTCCCAACCGTATGAAATAAGCTGCCTTGCCTGTATGATAGCCCTCTCCCTGCAGGGTAAAGAAATGTTCAACCAAAGGCAATTGTTCACCCTCTGAGGGTCTTATATCATTCATTTTCAACCAGTGTGATATATTAAAGATTAAGAAGTGATCTTATCTTCTCAAATATTTCGGTATTATCGTAAAATCCGGTAAAAAATCCGGCTGCCGGACCATATGCAAATACAGGAACAGCAACACCTGTATGTCCGGGTGTTGAATAGTCGGCACTTACACCTTTTTTTACTATATCCCCACCGGTCAGAGCCATTCCTCCTGTCTCATGATCAGCCGTAACGATAACAAGCGTATTTCCAATATTCTTTGCCATATTCAGCACAGTACCAACTGTGCGGTCCAGGTCAAGAGTTTCGGTAACTATATATCTTGTATCATGCTCGTGCCCTCCAAAATCGATCTGTGCACCTTCGATCATAAGGAAAAATCCTTTCCTGTTCTTACTCAGGGTCTCAATAGCCTTTACAGCAGCAATCGAAAGTTCATTGCCCCTGCCATCGTCAAATTTGGGAAGGTGGTTTGGAGCCATCAGACCTGCAAGCTTTACTGCATCAGCTTTTTCCAGTTCATCAGTATCAAATACTACTGTGTAACCCATGCCCTTTAGATCAGTAATCAGGTTCATACCGTCTGAACGTCCTTTAAAATTACCCAGTCCTCCCCCAATAAAAACTTCGGGCCGTGTCTTAAGGAAATCGAGAGCTATCTCATCGTAATTATTCCTGTTAATGTTATGAGCTACAAACGCAGCAGGAGTGGCATGGACAATGGCGCTTGTACTTACAACTCCTCCGGCAAGTCCCTTATCGTGGGCAAGTTCGATCAGATTCTCTACCGAGACACTGTCGGGGGTCATACCTAACATTCCGTTACGTGTCTTATGCCCTGTTGCCATTGCAGTACCACTGGCAGCTGAATCGGTAATATAATCGTCTGACGAATTTGTACGGCTGAAACCTATGAACTGTGTTTTTGGAATATTCAAATGGTCATTGGATACCGACATAGCACTGTAGAGTTGGGCTATTCCCATACCGTCACCAATTATCAGAATAACATTCTTTACCTTACCCCCTGATTCCTTTACATAATTCCTTGTAGAACATGAAAATATCATAATTGCCACCATCACCACCGAAAGCGGCCTGTATAATCTCTTTGACATCAGATCTGACATATTAATTATTAAATAATGTTTTATATTCACGGTCAGCTGCTCCTGAAACCCATTCTTTTGGGATTACTCTCCAGTTATTATCTGCCGAAACTTTAATTGTATCTTTTGATTGAAAATACCTTATCATGTAAAACCTCAGGTCTTTTTCCGTTGAAAATATGATCCTTCCCCGGAGTTCATCAGGAGAGATACCTGCTCCTTCAGAAAGGTGTCCGCCGCCACCACTTCCCCTGTATGAATTCACTGCTACCATATAGGTTGAATCTGAATAGAACGGGCTACCATCCGTAAATCCTGTGATATTTATCCTGTCACCCGGTTGCTTCGATACATCAACAGTGTAGTCTATTCCTTCGGCTGAATCAAAATTATAATAACGGTATCTGAGCCTTCTCCCTTCACCTCCTGATTCATAAAGCAACAGGTAATCATCTGCTGATTTCATAGTATTATACCATTGCGAATAGGAATACTCCAGGTATTTATCTATTTCACTTCCTGTCATGCTGATCTTGTACAGCATATTCTCATATCTGTACAGGTCGAACATGTCAGCTACCGTAACAGCTCCTTTTTTTATCGCGACATCAAATGACAGAGGTGCTGCAAAAGATATCCCGGCTCCTGTAACATCAAGCTGTACCTTATGGATAAGGTCGATAAACGGGGAATCACCGAAAAAGGCGGAACTTGTCGAAATTGTCCGGTCAATATACCCTGCGGTATCCGACACATAAGATCTCACCTTTCTGTAATCATCAGCAAATATTGAATCAAAAACGGGGTCGTTCTCCAGCCCGGCAGTATTTATCAGCTCGCCCGAGACCTTAACTGTACGGTTTCCTTCCTTTCCCTCAACATCAACTGATGCCCTGGCAAGAAACCTGGCATTGATTACGCCATCAAGCACGAGCACTGAATCGACTGCATCATTTCCAGTATACCTTACCATATTG
>JBJKPH010000181.1:0-5567 GCA_046706585.1 Bacteroidales bacterium
ATGTTCTCCGAAACATCAGCACCATCTATTGTTACCCTCCCGGAGGTGGCCGGGATATAACCCGTAATGATCTTCATCATTGTCGATTTACCTGCCCCGTTCGGACCAAGAAATCCGGCGATCTCACCGGTTCCTATCGTAAAACTTACTTTATCCAGTGCTTTCTGTTTACCGTATAGCCTGGTTACTTCCTCAACGACAATTGACATTTTATGCAGTCATTATACATATTTCAGTCAACTAAGATAGGGGAAAATATATTATTTTTGACCGGTCAGGTATCATTAGCCTTAATTAAACAATATGCCTCTGAACCACCTTCGGTCTAAACCATATTTGAAATTCAGTGAAAAAGGCATAATTTTACAATAACGATTAATAAATAGAGCAATGGAAAAGGATAGACAACCAATCGTAGTTCCGTGGGATTTTACAAATTTAGCGGAATATGCTCTGGTCCATGCCGTAAAAATTTCGAGGATGATCAGTTCGCCGGTGACCCTCCTGCATATAGTCGACAGGAATATAAAGCCGGCCGATTATAAAAAGCAGGAAGACAAGCTCAGGAAAGTTGCCGAAGAGGCTTCCGGAAAATACCAGATCGATGTGGTAAGTGCAATCCTGCCGGGAAGCATCTTTACTGCAATAGCAGAATATGTTAATGAAGCCGAAGCAAGTCTCGTGGTAATGGGTACTCATGGTATGAAGGGAATGCAAAAACTTACCGGGAGTTGGGCACTGAAAGTTATCATCGGATCTAAAGTACCGTTCATCGTTGTGCAAAGTCCTCCGGCCGATATGGAAAAATACCACGATATAGTTTTTGCGGTCGATTTCAGATCAGAGAATAAGGAAAAGCTCAAGATGGCAATCTTCATGGGTAAGTACTTCGATTCGAAGGTACATATCCTCAAAAGCCCGACAAATGATAAAAGCCTTGCAAAGAAGACAAATATCAATCTCAATTTTGCGATCAAGTACCTGATCCAAAATAATATAGAATATGAGATCCATGATATGCCAAAAGGAAACCTTGCAAAGCAGACAGTCGATTTTGCAGTTAAGATAAATGCCGACCTTATACTGATAATGACAACCAAAAATATTACGGCAGCAGACTATGTACTTGGGGCTCAGGAACAGCAGATAATTGCCAACGACTCTAAAATACCGATATGCTGTATGAATCCACGGGCCAGCTTTGCCAAGGTTGCACAGTTCATGTACGGATAATACTAAAGAATGGTTATAGTCCGGATTCGGAGATCCGGACCAACATTATTGAACTTCATTGTCGCAGATTCTCCCCCGTCACGTTGGTCCGGATCTCCCTCGTCACGTTGGTCCGGATCTCCGTCGTCACGTTGGTCCGGATCTCCCTCGTCACGTTGGTCCGGATCTCCGAATCCGGACCATAACCGGCAATATTAGTTAGTCGCCGATTTCCCCATCTGCGACTTTATTATTGAAATTTGTTATTTTTGTCGGATAAATCGTATTTACCAATTACAGGCATCATGCAGAGAGAGAAAGTGAAGCAGTTGCTGGCATCGAAACCGGGAAGGGAAGTGCTGGTAAAAGGCTGGGTAAGAACAAGAAGAGGAAACAAGAACGTGTCGTTTGTTGCAATCAACGATGGATCTGCAATTCACAATATCCAGGTTGTGGTCGATATTGAAGCATTCGATGAAGCCATCCTCAGGAATATTACCACAGGTTCAAGTATTGAAGTAAAAGGTGAACTGGTGGAATCGGCAGGGCAGGGACAGGACGTGGAGATTCATGCACATGAAATAACCCTCTACGGATCAGCCGATCCGGAGGTCTATCCCCTGCAGAAAAAAGGGCACTCGATGGAGTTCCTGCGTGAAATTGCACACCTCCGGTTCAGGACAAATACATTCGGTGCTGTTTTCAGGATCAGACACGCCATGGCGTTTGCAATACATAAATATTTCAACGACCGTGGTTTCTGCTACCTGCATACACCCATAATAACCGGTTCCGACTGTGAAGGAGCCGGTGAGATGTTCAGGGTTACAACACTCGATATGAACAATATCCCTAAAACCGACAAAGGATCGATCGATTACTCACGTGATTTCTTTTCACGCGAAACAAGCCTCACGGTGTCGGGACAGCTCGAGGGCGAAATGGGAGCCCTGTCACTGGGCGAAATATATACTTTCGGACCTACATTCAGGGCCGAGAATTCAAATACTCCAAGGCACCTGGCAGAATTCTGGATGATAGAGCCTGAAATGGCATTCTACGATATTATTGATAACATGGACCTGGCTGAAGACTTTACAAAGTACCTCATCAGTTATGCGCTGGAAAATTGCGCCGATGATATCGGGTTCCTGAACAATATGATAGACAAAGGACTGACCGATCGCCTTAACTTTGTGATCAGTAATGATTTTGTTAGAACAACATATACCGAAGCTATCAGGATACTTGAAGCCTCGGGAAAGAAATGGGAATTTCCTGTATCATGGGGCAAGGATCTGCAGGCCGAACACGAAAGATATCTGGTGGAACAGCACTTCAAGAGACCTGTGATACTTACCGACTATCCGAAAGATATCAAGGCTTTTTATATGAAAATGAACAACGACGGTAAAACCGTCAGGGCAATGGATGTACTCTTTCCCGGGATAGGCGAAATAATAGGCGGATCGCAAAGGGAAGAAGATCTTGAGATACTTCTCTCAAGGATGAAGGAAATGGGTATTCCCGAAAAAGAAATGTGGTGGTACCTCGATTCAAGACGATTCGGCACCGCTCCTCACAGCGGTTTCGGACTGGGATTTGAAAGACTTATGCTTTTTATAACCGGGATGAGTAATATCAGGGATGTTATCCCATTCCCACGAACGCCAAGGAACGCGGAATTTTAATAATCGCATATGTTAAAGCAGAAACTACAGCAGAAACTGTTGCAAAAACTATCACCGCAGCAGATCCAGATGATCAAGCTGCTGGAAGTGCCTGCAATGCAGCTTGAACAACGCATAAAAAAAGAGATTGAGGAAAACCCTGCACTGGAGGAGGGAGAAGAAGAAGTGGCAGGCGATGCCGAAAACGAGGAAGAGGACATCTTTGAGCCTGAAGATAATGAGCAGGAGGAATTCTCCCTGGATGATTATATGCAGGAAGATGAGATCCCCGAATATCGCCTCCAGACAAGTAATTACAGTGCAGATGATGATCATAAAACAGATATACCTTTCTCAACCGGTTCATCATTCTACGAGCATCTTGAAGCCCAGATAGGCCTTCGTGATCTCGACGAGAAACAGGAGATACTGGCTGAATATATACTTGGGAACATCGACGAGGACGGATACCTCAGGCGTGAACTTGAAAATATTGTTGACGACCTCGCTTTTACACAAAACCTGACCACAACAGAAGAGGAACTTCTGGATGTCCTTCATATAGTACAGGACCTTGATCCCGCAGGAGTCGGAGCACGCTCGCTGCAGGAATGCCTGCTCCTTCAACTTGAAAGAAAAGACCAGGATATCCCCGGGATTAAACTGGCAACAACGATAATAGATAAGTATTTCGATGAATTCACCAGGAAACATTATGAAAAAATAACCGCCAGGCTCGATATTTCAGACGAAAGGATGAAACTGGTAATGGATGAAATACTTAAGCTTAATCCCAAACCAGGAGGTTCATTCAGCGACCCGCTAAATAAAACAACACAGCATATCGTTCCCGATTTTCTGCTCGACTACAGGGAGAACGATATAGAAGTACACCTGAACAGCAGAAACCTGCCCGAACTTAGAGTTAGCCGTACTTACTCAGAAATGCTCGAAGCATATAGTATGGACAAATCAAAAAATAAGACCCATAAAGAAACTATTGCCTTCGTAAAACAGAAACTCGACTCGGCCAAATGGTTTATTGATGCCATGAAACAAAGGCAAAATACACTGCTGCTTACCATGAACGCTATACTTGAGTATCAGCATGATTATTTTATCGATGGTGATGAAACAAAGCTTAAACCGATGATCCTCAAGGATATCGCTGAAGCAACCGGCCTTGATATATCAACTATCTCGAGAGTGGCTAACAGTAAATATATACAAACCCATTTTGGTATTTTCCCCCTGAAATATTTCTTCTCTGAAGGTCTGCAAACAGATTCAGGTGAAGAAGTATCAACACGCGAAATAAAAATGATCCTGCAGGAGTGTATTTCGAACGAAGACAAGAAAAAACCGCTTACCGACGAAAAACTTACCGATATCCTGCAGGAAAAAGGATACCTGATTGCACGACGTACGGTGGCCAAATACCGTGAGCAGCTTAATATCCCGGTAGCCCGGTTAAGAAAGGAGATATGATGAATGAAACCCCGTTCCTGAAAAATGCCAGGATAGCATCCAGGATAATTTCTATAATGTTCCACCCCTCACTGGTGCCTGCATACGGACTCCTGATACTGTTCTGTGCTCCTACTTTTCTTTTTTATATCCCGTTCAATATCAAAAGGATAATTTTTCTTCTGTCGCTGGTAAACATGACCCTGGTTCCCCTGGCCCTGCTCCCCTTCTTCAGGTACAGAAAGATAATTTCATCCTATTCGGTGGAAAACAGGATTGAAAGATTGATCCCTCTTGGCGTTGGCACAGTAATGTATGCTGTTACAACTTTTGTTCTCTTTTCATATCAGATACCTCAGCTTGTTAAGTCGTTCATGCTGGGCGCTTCGGTCACATCATTCCTCGTTCTTGCAATAACATTCAGGTGGAAGATATCGATACATTCGGCAGGAGCAGGAGGTATTGTGGCTACAATTATGGCCCTCTCCCTGAGAACAGGTTATGGCCTCTCATTTTTACTAATCCCTGTAATTATTCTGGCAGGCCTGGTAATGACATCAAGACTATTTCTTGGATCACATAACCCGGCACAGGTATTCACAGGCTTCATTACGGGATTTGCATCATTTATGGTTATAATGATGATGCACTGATCAGTGACCGTCACGGTTATCTTTCTAAGTCTTGTAATTCCCTGCTCAGTGCAAGTTCAGATTGTTCGGCCTTTCTGAATAATCCCTCTCCTGAAAGATAATCTGCAAGGTACTCCTGCTCAGTTTGCCCGGGAGTTGGCACCAGTATGGCACTTTTCTCAACTGCAAACAGATCCATCACCGTGCTGTACCCCGACCGGCAGATAATATTTTCACTTTTACCTGTTACGTACTTCATTTCGCCCGGGCCAAGATAGCTGTACCTGGTGATACCGGGTGCCTGCTGAACAGGATTCTTTTCTTCCGGTACTCCGGCAACTATTACAAGCTTCTGTTCTTTCCCTTCGAAAAGTCGCGTTACCATCTTCTCCAGTATCGTCCGCTGAGGTTCGGGTCCCGAAAGTATCAAAAGTGTAAATTTTCCTTCGGGCAGGTTTCCCGGATCTTTCGGGACTGCCCCGTCGAGCCTCGATAATATCCCTATATACCTGTATCTTTTCGGCATAACTGCAGGATGCGACAGGCCCCCGGCAAGGCCCTTCCCCGGAAACTGTTGGCCGGGATA
>JBJKPH010000182.1:0-2943 GCA_046706585.1 Bacteroidales bacterium
ACAACACCTGTTTTTTTAAAATATGTTCCATCGGCATATCTCCCAGTAACCTTATATACATAGACTCCTTCTCCGGCCAGGTTTCCGTCCCTGAAATAACCATCCCATCCCTTGTTAAGATCATAACTTTCATAAATGAGTACTCCCCACCTGTTAAAAATCTGGAGTTTATATTCTATAATATTTTTAAAGAATGGTCTGAATACAGTATCATCTATATAGTCATCATTCCAGTATCCGCCTGTCGGACCTGACTGGTTCCACCTGAAAGCATTCGGGAATTTAATATCACCGTTTTTAAAATCGACCCTTATTGGTGAATCAAAAGTAAGTGAGTCGGTACAACCTTCGTCAGTATTTACTGTAAGTGTTACCCTGTATACACCGACCGTGTCGTATTTATGCCAGGGACTGACTTCCGATGAAAATGTTCCGTCTCCAAAATTCCAGAGATAAGATGATCCATAGTGTGACATATTTGTAAACACTACAACCTGGGTGTTGCTGAATACATCGGTGGGATACACATTAAAGAGGGCTGTGGGGTTCTGGTAAACTGTAATCAGCCTGTTTAATGTCGATTGTCCGGAATTGTTTGCCACAGTAAGTTTAACTGCATACTCACCGGGTATATTGTAGATATGATCAGGCTCAAATTCTGTTGAATAATTCCTGTCGCCGAAATCCCAAAGGTAAGTTACTCCGGAAAGACTATTATTCCTGAAGTGTACTGAAAGCGGGGCACAGCCTGCGGTATCTGGCAGAAAATCAGCAACCGGAGCAGGCATTATAATTACTGTTATCTTATCCGAAATGGTGTCGGTACATCCTTTGTCCGTTACAACTTTTAGTATAACAGAATACACCCCTGAAGTGTCATAAATATGAGCAGGATTTTCCAGGGTTGATGAGGTGCCATCACCAAAGTCCCAGATGTATTGTGTCGCATTATTTGACAGGTTTGTGAACAGAACCTCCTGGTCATTCATTGTCACACTGTCGGGGTATGCGGTAAATACTGCCAAAGGACTCTGATAGACTGTAATAGTATGGCTGTTTGTGGACTGTCCGGCTATATTGGAGGCTGTCAGCCTTACAGTATATTGCCCTGGTAAATAATATACATGAGAAGGTTCTTCTTCTGATGAATAGGTATTATCTCCGAAATCCCAGAGGTATGAACTTCCAGGGTCACTATTGTTCCTGAATTTTACCGTAAGTGGTGAGCAACCTGTAGTATCGGGTTCAAAGTCAGCAACGGGTATTGAGGGCATAATAACATTTATATGTATGGAATCGGTTCCGGAACATCCGAACCTGTCAGGCAGCGATTGGTATATTATTGAATGAGTGCCTGTCCCAGCCGAATCAGGATAGAAAATACCATCGTATACACCTTTTCCTGTAAAGATACCACCGGGAGGATTTGCAGACAAAGGAACAGGAGGATCTGTAATGAAAACAGTACCCACGGAATCAACAGTTACCGATGGGGCCGGCATTACTGTTATAGTTATCTGATCTGCATCGCTGCAGTTATTCCCGTCAGTGATTATGTAATTTATGACATGGTTGCCGGCACCTGCTTCAGAAGGTGAAAATTTATCACCACTTACACCGTCACCCGACCATTGTCCTCCGCTGTCGTGGGCATGCAAAGTAACAGGATCACCGTCAACACAAAGGGTGTCAACCGGTGTAATTGTGGCATCAGGGTATGGTACAATAAGTATTATTGCAGTTGTCCTGACCGGTGGATGATCTCCATTGACCGGATCTGTCGGAGGACCCGGTATATTTGGGTCGTCATACGGATTACAATAGTTCCAGTTAAGGAGTGTGACCTGGAAATACTGACCTATATTTTTATCACTGGAAACATTAATAACATCCGAAAATACTCCTGATCCTGTGACTGGCCCCGGTAAGGTTATAACCGGACCGTAATACGGGAAAGTCTGAGGTGACCCGTTTATTGTTACAGGAGTACCTGTCATGGTGTTGTCAGTACCATAAATCCATTGAATCCATCTTGTATAAAGGTTAGGGACATCTTCCTCCTGCGGCGGAACACAGTTGAATTGTGTCAGATCCTGGAAGGTGACATCTGCACCATTGCCGAAACATATTGGATAAATTTCAGGGGAAATATGCATATGACCACCATTGTGGTTATCATCATCCCATACTGTAACGATCTGCTCCTGTGTTGATGATGAGCAGGTTACCCCGTTTACTACAAGGGTGGCCTTAGGCCTGTAATTACATTCCTCTCCGGTAGATACATATGTATGATTAGCTGTGAAATTATAATTACCGGGACCGCTCATATTGGCGGTTTCGATATCCACATTGCCATCGTCCCAGTCAAACCTTATCTGAACAGGTGTGCCGGCATTGTTTACTCCGGTATATTCCACCTGCCAGTTGACCGAAAGAGGAGAACAGAGCCTGTCGGGAAGAATATTATTAGCTTTTGACAGTATACTGCAATCCTGCCCCGCAAGGAGAATTACATTTAGCGACAGGTATATCGAGAGAAATAAGGTTTTCATTTTTCTTCCCCGACCAAAAAAATAACTGATGAGACAGACTTTTTATTATGTTATACGTTAACCGGTGGCTAATGTTGCACAGTTGGCAATTAAATTGTATCAATATGATAATGGTTAACTGGTTAAAATTTTTATTTCAATGGTTTCTAATGAATATCAATTTTATAAATTGCCGGATATTTAAAACAATTGTTATGTTACGGAAAAATTTGATAACAGTCTTAATTTTGATTGCATGTATTAATATGAATGCGCAGGAATACAGGATGCCATTATATAGCGGCAATATACCTAATTCAAAACCTTCCACGGCAAAGGAAAAAATTGAAAAAACAGATATTACCTGGATAACAAATGTCCAGGTGCCGGATATTGCAGTATATCTGCC
>JBJKPH010000183.1:0-9524 GCA_046706585.1 Bacteroidales bacterium
CCCGTGGTGAAGCACCTTTACAACTCAGGACACCAGGTAAAGGTTGTTGCAAGAAACATTACAAAGGCGAAAAAAATATTCAGAAATCAACCGGGCATTAAAATAGTTCAGGCTGATTTGAATGACCTGCCCGCACTTAAAAAGGCACTCGGTGATGTTTCCTTCCTGTATCTAAACCTTTCAACAACTGGTGCAGACATGAATTCATCCTTCAGACCCGAAGTTGAAGGAATAGCAAATATACTATCAGCATTGGAGGGAACTCCCGTAAAACAAATATTAATGATTTCAGGGCTGGGAGCACTTGAAAACAATACGGGTACAGGCAGTTTTCAATTTATGCCGATTGTTGTCCGGAAACAGGGTCATATGCTTATCAAAAAATCAGGGATTCCATATACAATATTACACTGCACCTGGTTTCTGGATTCATTTGTCCTTTTTCAGCGTAAAGGAGCTTATACAGTCATCGGGAATAATAAATCACCTATATATTTTACCAACTGTTATGATTTTGCTGAAAATTTGAGCAATGCTATCGATAACCAGGATGCTTTTTACAGGGAGTTCCCAATTCAGGGTAAGAAGGGATTCTTACATAGTGAAGCTGCAGACTCATTTCTGAAGGTGTATAATGATTCTGTCGCAGTAAAAATTCTTCCTGATGCCTTGCTTAAAATCATGGCCCTTTTTATAAAAGAGATGAGGCCGGTAAAACATATGGCGGAATATTCATACCAATGTCCGGAAAGTTTCCTTGCTGAAGATCTTGGGACTTATGAAATACTTGGAAGGCCTAAACAGACTATCGAAAGTTATGCAAAACTGATAAAAGATGATGATCTGTACAATTACCTTGAGGATTAACCTGTATTCTCAAGTTTACCAATGCAAAATTAATAACAGGATAACCATATAAATAAAAAATAAAAGATGAAATATTTAGTAGTTTCATATTCACACACAGGCAACAATGCCTTACTGGCCAGGATGCTTGCAGAAAAAACCGGTTCTGATTATACTGAAATTCAGGAAGTAAAGAAAAGAAGAATATTTACTATTGTTCTTGATGTAATCTTTAAAAGGATTCCAAAAATTCTCCCGCTGCAAAAAGAAATTGGAAGATATGATTATATAATATTTGTAGCTCCGATCTGGTTTGGTAAAATAGCCACCCCGCTCAGGCAGTTATTTGTTGAAAATAAGGACAATCTGAACAAGTTTGCATTTGTATCAATAAGTGCCGGGACTAGCGGAATCGTACCGTCAGTTGAATCGGAGCTGAACGAATATTTAAACAGGCGACCAAGTACTCTGGTACATCACCTTATCAGCGACCTGGTCCCTTATGATCAGCGATCAAATCACAAATTACTTAATGCCTACAGGATAAGTGCCAAGGATGCTGAAGCGCTGACAGATAACACATATGTAGCTATACAAAATTCAATTATTTAAATCACCTGAAAATGAAAAATAAAAAAGTAATAGTAGGATACCTGGTTGTTTCCACAATGATTGCCACTGCCTGTTCATCGGTAAAAAACAGCGTTACTCCTTCTTCACTGTACAAAACCGAAGAGGGGGAAATGATTGCTTATGAGAGTTATGAAAATGCCCTGAGTCTGTTCAAAACGGAATATACTGAAGATTATGTAAATACAGATTACGGACAAACTCATATTCTGATTTCCGGAGTGGAGGACGGGAAGCCTCTCCTTATTCTTCCAGGATTATTTGGTGATGCTTCAATGTGGTACCCCAATGTAGGTGAACTGTCAGAACACTTTAAGGTTTTTACACTTGATATGCCTAATTACGGAGGGAAAAGTAAACCCGGGCATAAAGCAGTTGAAGAATTTAATGATTACCTGGTATGGTTTCAGCAGATATTGGATCATTATGAGCTCAGTAAGGTCTCCTTAGTCGGGATTTCATACAGTAGCTGGCTAATCCTGGCTTTATCGAGAGAAATACCTGACAGAATCTCTACAATGGTTCTCCTGGATCCATCTGAAACATTCATGCCAATGAACGGCGGTATCGCATGGAAAGGATTTAAGTATTTCATGTTTTTTCCAGACCGAAATAAATATTCAAAGTCCCTGGACTGGCTTGGAGGTGGTTATACAAACAATGAAATGCTTATATGGCGAGAGCATATGCTTGATGTAATAGAATTTGGTAGTACAAAAATGTTTGATGTCCCACAACACAGGATCTTTACTCAGGAGGAGCTGACAATGGTATCAATGCCAGTTTTAATTATGGCCGGAGGGAAACCAATACTTTATGACGATCCCCGGGATTTTAAAACCAATGCCCTGAATTCAGTTCCACAAGCAGAAGTTGTAATTGTACCTGGAGCAGGTCATGGTCTGAATATGGAAAAACCTGATTTCGTCAATACCAGGATAATTGATTTTATTCAAAAAAATTGAATCATTGCGGAACCTTGGTTCCTGGCAAGGTATACTGCTTGTAATAATTATAAAAAGGAATAGAAAAAATTTGAATCATCATATTTAAATGTCAGTTAAAAAACTAATCATGAAAAATCTTAAGGGAAATATTGTTATAGTAACAGGAGCAGGTTCAGGTCTCGGCAGGACAATAGCAAAGTATTTTGCAGCGAGGGATGCGTCAGTAGTTGTTAGCGATATTAATATATCATCAGCTAATGAAACGCTCCGACAGATAGAAAAAGAAGGGGGAAACGGAATTGCACTCTGTGTTGATGTAGGTGATCCCGGAGCAGTAGAAAAAATGATAGGCGGAACAATGGATAAATACGGTCGTATTGATTATCTTTTTAATAACGCGGGAGCAGCTATTGGAGGAGAATTCCGGGATATGACCATGGAACACTGGCATAAAATGATGGATGTTAATTTCTGGGGGACAGTTTATGCATCCGCAGGAGTATATCCGATAATGATCGAACAGGGTTCAGGACATATTATTAATGTAAGTTCCTTTGCGGGCCTTATGCCCGGAGGTCTCATGTCAGGTTACAGTACTTCAAAATACGCAGCGGTTGGGTTCTCACTGAACCTTCGGTCTGAAGCAAGGCAGTATGGAATAAAGGTATCAGCTCTTTGTCCCGGATACCTTGAAACACCGATGCATGAATCAGCAATGATTGTAACTGAGTATTACAGGAAGCATGATGATGAGTACTTACAAAAGGAGCATAGCTATCCGGAACCGGAAGATTGCATCAATCATATGATGCGAAAGGTTTTTAGGAATAAATGTATCATAGTGTCTCCCCGCAAACAAATTCCCTTCTGGTGGGTAAATAGACTCTTTCCATCATTTATGCCATGGATTTGGACAAGAGTTATTCAGAAAATAAAAAAGAGGAATACATAATCGCAAGGTAAGATTTTAACATCACATTTGAAGAGACACTTCAGGAATTTGAAATATATGATGACTCAATAATTACTCAGGTTTTGCATTGCGAGTATAAAAAAGAAAAAAATGACCTTTTCATCATTCACCTTGATCATGAATATATATTTTATTCTCCCTCCGAATATGAATATAGAAAGATAAATCCTAGTCAGAAAGGAGAAAATAGGAAACGATTATAGACTTTTAAAATTGATAATGCCAAGATCCAAGCTAATGCTGGAAGATCCGGTACAGAAAAGCACCCTTTCCGGCCTGAGGATACCACCAAAAATCTTTCAGAGTAATCTCGAATCCAAGTATTTATATTCTATCACAGAGTGGTAATTATTTCCGGAATGACTGGATCTGTTGATCTGGAATTTCCAGTAACTGCTTTATTCTCAATGTAGCGAGAGCGAGAATTACGGCTCGCCTGACGGCGGCCGTGATTCTCCGGGGAGGGTGCTTAACAACAGAAAGCCTTGCAAAGCAAGCTTTGCAGGTGCTTAATTGTTTTAATCCAGTCGCTCAAAAACAAGTTTTTGGCTCCCTCTTAAAACAATTAAGCCCGGCACTCTGTGCCAGGCTTTCTGTTGTAGCGAGAGCGAGAATTGAACTCGCGACCTCATGATTATGAATCATGCGCTCTAACCATCTGAGCTACCTCGCCATATCCCCGCTGTTTGGGCTGCAAATATAATATTAAGTTTGTAAAAGTACAACCCGGATTTTTTATTAGTTATATTTTTTTTATATTGCAGTAATGGGATTCCCATTTCAGTAAAATAGCAATGATGAAAACCAAATTCGAGCTTGAATATACCCTTAACAGCTCACCTAAAGTACTCTTTTCGCGACTGAGCACTGCGGAAGGACTGGCCGAGTGGTTTGCGGATGATGTTCAGATTGACGGTGACATATATACGTTTATTTGGGATGATACCGAATATAATGCACAACTGGCATTGTTGAGGGATAACAAACAGGTAAAGTTCAAATGGGTGAATAGTGATGAAGAAGATGAAAAATACTTCGAATTCAGGCTTGATGTTGAAGAGCTTACAGGAGAGGTGGCGCTGATAATTACAGATTTTGCAGAGCCTGACGAAAAAGAAGATTCTATAACACTATGGGATACACAGATAACTGAACTAAAACATGTACTCGGTCTCTGAAGATACTTCCCTGTTTTTTCCGAAAAATCCAGTAATTTTGTAAGCTTAATAACTCCGGGATGTGAAAAAGATCGACTGGTTTGTAATAAAATCATTTATCGGCCCGCTGGTGCTGACATTCATTATAGTGCTCTTTATCCTTATAATGCAGTTCCTCTGGATGTATGTCGATGATATGGCCGGGAAAGGTCTTGATCTAAATGTCCTTGTTGAACTTCTGGTACAGTTCTCCCTTGTGCTTGTCCCAACAGCTCTTCCCCTGGCAGTACTGCTGGCATCGCTCATGACTTTCGGTAATCTCGGTGAAAATTTCGAACTGACCGCGATTAAATCATCCGGCATCTCCCTGCAGAGGCTGATGATGCCGCTTATTATTATGATCGTCATTATAAGTGTCGGTTCGTTTCTTTTTTCAAATTATGTCATGCCATATTCAAACCGGAGAGCCCGCACTCTTTTATATGACATTCAGCGTAAAAGACCCGAGCTTAACATTCAGGCAGGAACCTTCTATAACGGAATTGACGGGTTCAGCATAAAGATCGCTTATAAGGATCCTGAAACAAACAAGCTGGAACGTCTTCTTATATATGATCACCGCGACCGTAACGGGAATAATAGTGTTGTCTACGCCGATTCGGGTTATATGAAAATGACACCTGACGAAACAGGACTTATCTTTACGCTATATAACGGCTACTCATACAGCGACCTTGACGAAGAAGAAAAATCGCCCAATAACAGGAAGTATCCCTTCAGGAGAGACTCCTTCAAACAACAGGAACTGGTAATTGAACTCAGCGGGTTCGATTTTGACAGGAGTGACCTTGATCTTTTCAGATCCAACTCAACCATGCTGAACCTTGGGGAGCTGAATTATTTTATCGATTCGCTTAATACCAAACTGGAAACGAGAAAAGATAACTATGTAAGAGCCTTCAGGGATACAAAGCTATATACACGGAAAAATTTCGTCCGAAGGAACGAACCTGTAGATACAACTACTAAAAGATATATCGTCTTCAGTGTCGATTCAATTTTCAACGGCATGACCGTGGCAGACAGGCTGGCCGCACTGAACACTGCAGCCACAACTGCCCGAAGTGGTTCAAGCTACGTGAAGGAAAAAACCGAAGGCCTTTACCGTGATAAAAAAGGCATCCGGAAATATGAGATTGAATGGCACAAAAAGTTCACTCTGGCCATCGCCTGCCTGGTATTTTTCTTCATAGGTGCTCCACTCGGTGCAATAATAAGGAAGGGTGGACAGCGTATGCCGGTTGTAATATCCGTACTTTTCTTTGTTTTTTATTACGTGCTGTCCCTTACAGGCGAAAAGATCGCTAAAGAGGGAATTGCCAACAGCACACTGGGTATGTGGGAAGCAACTTTTATACTACTTCCACTGGGATTTTTCCTGACCTATAAGGCTACTACCGATTCGGTTATAATGAATACCGAAACATACATGCAGTTTTTCAAAAAACTGGGCAAATGGTTTACCGGTTCCAAAAAGAAATGAATGAATATTCTACTCCTGACCGACAAGGTTCCATGGTCGGCCGACAACGGCAGTTCGATAGCTATTATCGACATGATAAGGCTGCTTCACCGTGGAGGGAATAATATAACAGTCCTTTCAGCCAATACAAGGAAACATCATGCAGATCCCGGATCGGTTCCCGATAGTATCAGGGGAATATGCAAAACCGAAACGGTAGAGATGAACACTTCAATAAGTTTCAAAAGGCTGATGGGGAATCTTTTCTTTTCGAACGAACCATACAACTTTGAAAGGTTCTTTACCAAAAGGTTTGAGGCAAGGCTTAAAGAGATCCTTGCATCCGGCAATTTCGATATTGTTCAGTTCGAAGGATTAGCGCTTTATAAATATTTGCCGGCAGTAAGGAGGTATTCCGGGGCAAAAGCAATACTCAGGGCACATAACGTGGAGAATATTATCTGGCGAGGTCTTGCTGCCGAGAGTACTAACCTGCTGTTCAGACTCTATTACAGAGTGCTTGCATCAAGAATACTAAAACTGGAAAAAGAGGTATCCAATGGGTTTGACGGACTGGTTGCGATCAGTAATGACGATATGGAGTGGTTCAGGGAAAACGGATTGACTAGTCCCAACCTTACAGTTATTCCTGAGTATGCAGGATATGAAAAAATAATCAGCACCGACGCAGCAGTACCGGGGTCTGTATGCTTTATAGGGTCGCTTGACTGGCAACCCAATATCAACGGCTTAAACTGGTTCCTGAAAAAAGTGTGGCCACTGGTACTTAAAGGGAATAAAAAGGCAAGGTTTGTAATTGCAGGAAGGAACCCTGCCGCAAGATTTACACGCCTGACAAAAAAGTATATGGTTGAATACGCAGGCCGTCCCGATGACTCATCAGAGTTTATCTCGATGCATAGCCTGATGGTGGTACCCCTCTTTTCAGGCTCAGGTATCAGGATAAAGATACTCGAAGCAACACTGGCAGGAAAACCGGTAATTACAACAAACACCGGTGCATCAGGACTGCCTGACTATCTGAAAGAAGCATTGCTGATAACGGATGACCCCCACGAAATGGCTTCAATTATTATTTTCCTCACAACAAAACCTGAATTAATTGATGACATATCATCCAGATTGTCGATGATAATAAAAGATAATTTTAGTAAATTAGACCAGTCTGAACTAATGAATGACTTTTATTCATCGATGATTGATGGCAACTGAAATTATTTTTTGGATTGCAGCCGGACTACTTGTCTATTCCTACTTCATATATCCCCTCTTTATGTTGATGGCCGGTAATTGGTCAAAGCATAAGGAATATAGTACATACAGTACCCCTGATCTGCCACGGGTATCGATCCTAATGTCGGTATTCAACGAAGAAATTGTGATCAGAGAGAAGGTTGAGGCAGTAATGAATATGAACTACCCTGCCGAAAAACTTGAATTTCTGGTAGGTTCAGATAATTCAGATGATTCCACCGGCAAGATCCTTGAAGAACTTGAAGGAAAATACAGTAGCCTGATTGTGAAGTTATATGGATCAAGACGTGGTAAACCATCAGTTATCAACGACCTGGTTAAAGAGTCGACAGGAGAGATCCTCATCATAACAGATGCCGACATCATCCCGCAGAATGATGCGCTGATCAATATTGTCAGCCCGTTCACTGATCCCAATGTTGGGCTGGTCGATTCAACAAGTGTATTCAGAGATCAGGGTGCCCGTATGACAAATATGTATGAAATGACATACCAGTTCATAGAAGCCAGGCTGAAAAGAAGTGAGGGTAAACTCTCGGGATGCATGATGGGACCTGCCGGTGGATTTTATGCCGTACGCAGAAAAATCTTCAAAGAAATACCGCCAAATTTTCTGGCAGACGACTTCTATATCTGTATGAATGTTATGGTGGAAGGGAGTAAAGCGATTATCGTTGATAATGCCAGGGTTGATGCCCGGATATTTACCGGATTATGGGAAGAGTACAGGAGGAAAGTCAGGATAGCATCAGGAAACTGGCAGAATATGTTTCATTATAAAACATGGCTCGTCAGGCCGTGGAAAAGGCTGTCGCTCAGACTTATCTCACATAAGGTTATAAGGTGGACCGGACCACATCTGTATATTGCACTTTTTATTGCCAACGGGCTTTTGATAAACCACTCTCTTTTATACAGAGTCCTTTTTTTGGTACAGTTAATTTTCATACTTTTGTCGGCACTGGATTTATTGCTAAAGTATTTGAAGGTAAACCTTGTGCCGCTCAGGTTCATTACTCATTTTTACCTTATGAACCTTGCTCTGCTGGAGGGATCGATCAGGTTTGCCAGGGGAATCAGGTCAGGCATCTGGGATCCGACAAAAAGAGTTAATTAATAATGGCAGAATTTGTTTTGAACAGAATTGAGGAGGCGATCGAAGACATCAGCAACGGGAAAATGATCATTGTTGTTGATGACGAAGATCGCGAGAATGAAGGAGATTTTATCTGCGCTGCCGAACTCATAACTGCAGAGAAGGTAAATTTCATGACCAAATATGGCCGCGGCCTGATATGTGCATCTCTTCCGGAGGAAAGATGCAATGAGCTTGAGCTCGAACTGATGGTCGGAAGGAATACCTCAGTCCATGAAACACAGTTTACGGTAAGTGTTGATCTGATAAGCAGTAAGACCTCTACAGGGATATCAGCTCACGACAGGGCAATGACGCTCAAGGCCCTGGTAAATCCCAACACCCGTCCCGACCAGTTGGGAAGGCCGGGGCATATCTTTCCACTCAAGTCAAAATCAAGGGGAGTATTACGCAGGGCAGGTCATACTGAAGCAGCTGTTGATCTGACCAGGCTTGCCGGGCTGAAGCCGGGTGGTGTTCTTGTTGAGATTATGAATGATGACGGCTCCATGGCAAGACTACCCGACCTTGTAAAGATCGCGGAAAGATTCAATATAAAGATCATCACTATCAAGGACCTTATCTCATTCAGGCTGAGTGAAGAATCTCTCCTTGAAAAGGGAGAAACAGTAAAGCTGCCTACCGAGTACGGTGAATTTAATTTCATCCCTTTCAGACAAAGAAGTAACGGTCTTGAACATGCGGCACTGATAAAAGGTCAGTGGTCACGTGAAGATCCGGTGCTCGTCAGGGTACACTCATCATGTTTTACAGGTGATATATTTGGGTCACTACGCTGCGATTGCGGTCCGCAACTGCACGAGGCGATGAGAATGGTTGAAAAAGAAGGCCGCGGGGCGGTAATATACCTCAGCCAGGAAGGACGAGGTATTGGTCTTCTTAACAAGATCCGCACATATAAGCTTCAGGAGGAAGGACTTGATACGGTAGAGGCTAATATAGAACTTGGATTCAGTGAAGATGAGCGTGACTACGGAGTGGGTGCAAATATTATGAGAGATCTCGGACTGGGTAAGAT
>JBJKPH010000184.1:0-7715 GCA_046706585.1 Bacteroidales bacterium
ATGATCCTCAAACCGGTAACTACAATACTACATGGTCGGAGATAGATGTCAGTTGTGAAGCCTGCCATGGCCCTTCGTCGAAACATATCGAGTGGGCCAATCTTCCCGAAGGTTCAAGGCCTGAAGATGTAAATACCGGGCTTATAGTAAGAACCAGCGATCTGGATAATCGCGAACTGCTCAATCTTTGTGCCCGCTGCCATTCAAGAAGATCGATAATGGGAGATTATGAGAATGATAACAGCGACCTCCTCAACTATATGGTACCGCAGCTGATAACACAGCCGCTGTATTATGCCGACGGCCAGATACTGGAAGAGGATTATGTATACGGGTCCTTCACCCAGAGCAGGATGTATGAAAAGCTTGTTAAATGCAATGATTGTCATGATTCACATTCGGTAAAGACAAAAGAGGATGATAACCGCCTCTGCCTTCAGTGCCACAGACCCGAAATTTATGACACTCCTTCCCATCATTTCCATAAAATGCCGCCTGAAGATGGTCCGCACCTGATCAACCGTGGAAAACCCCGGTATATTACCGGTACCGGATCACAGTGTGTAAACTGTCATATGGTAGGTCAGTATTACATGGGAAATGATTACCGTCGTGATCATAGCTTCAGGATACCGCGCCCCGATCTTACCATTTCACTGGGGACACCAAACGCATGTAACGATTGCCATACTGATAAAACAGCCGAATGGTCACAGGGATATATTGAAAAATGGTATGGTACGAGAAAGAGGAAACATTATGGCGAAGTATTCGCTGCGGCAGCCAATTTCGATACCACATCTGTTCCCGACCTGGTTCTTTATGCACAGAATGAACTTTACCCGCTGATGATAAGGGCTACGGCGGTATCCCTGCTTGCAGCTTTTGATGATTCGCTCAGCAGAAAAGCTATTGAGAATTCACTCTCCGATCCTGAATCGCTTATACGTCATACAGCTATTGGAGGATACAGGGACGAAGATGTTGAGACATACCTGAAAACCCTTGCTCCACTGCTTAACGATCCGGTACGAAGCGTACGTGTCGAAGCCGGTATCAACCTGTCGAGGGTTCCGGGTGAATTATTGAGTGATCCGCAGAAAAAAGCGCTTGCAGAAGCATTGCAGGAGTACAGGGATGTTAACCTCTATGTAGCCGATTTCCCAGGAGGAAGGTATAACCTGGGAATAATGTACGGTAACCAGGGTAACCTTGAAATGGCTGCCGAATCATACAGGCAGGCGATCAAGATCGATAACCTCTTCTTTATGGCAAAGGTTAACCTGGCAACCATATATGCCCAGCAGGGCAACCTTCAGGAGTCTGAAAAATTACTCAGGGAAGTGCTGTCGGAACATCCCGAACTGGCCGACGTAAATTATTCACTGGCATTGCTCCTTGCAGAAAAAGGAGATATAAACGGCAGCCGGGAATATTTCCTGAAATCAATTGACCTGATGCCCGAACGGCCCAGGATTATATATAATCTTGCACTGCTCGAGAACTCGCAGGGGAACACCGCCAAAGCCGAAAGTTACCTTCTCCGGGCCCTGGACAAGGACCCTGTCAATTTCGACTTCCTGTATGCACTGAGTACTTTTTATCTGGAGCATGGAGAGAAAGCAAAAGCCCTTGAATTTGCCACTACCCTGTCAGGGCTATACCCGGGGAACCAGGTAGTCGGACAGCTTCTGCAGGCAATATCGCAGCAGTAAACTACTTCTTCTCCTTTTTCTTTAGCACGTCAGGGGATAATATGTCTCCCGTATATGAAATTGTGCTTTTCCGGTTGCTTATAAGCGTCAGAGTGGCTGTGCCTTCAGGGTTGACAAGAAGTTTGATCCGGTAAGTGTCCCCGTCATCATTTACAACTGCCTCAACCTGATAGTTGTTCTTCTTTGTGATATAGGAATAACCCTCAGGCTTCCCTCTGAACTTCATCCCTGCATCGCCGCTGAATCCCACTGCGCTGTATGCCCTGCCATAAAAGGGAAGATCACTTTCTATCTCTTCTGCGTTAAACCTGATAAAGTTCGGTGTGGTGGTCAGATCCACCGATCTTATGCCCTGCGGGAGTGCCCGCCTGGCTATAAAAATAAAATCTCCCGAATTAATAAGTTCTGTGGTTTGTTCCCTCTTTTCAAGCTTCTGGCTATCCTTGATTTCTCTCCTGCTCTTTTCCTGGGGAAAAACCGGTATTGCAAGAAGCGAAAGAAAGATAACCAGGAATTGTGTTTTTCTGTTCATCTCCTTACATTTTAATGGTTACTAATATATGTTACACCCGACAGGATCAACTCACGGGATATAACATATTTATACCTACAATAATAGGACCAGAATTTTGCTGCTTTTTACTTTTATAATTCTGCGACTGCCCTGCAGTCGCTTTTCACGTATCGATCCAGTACCCTATCGACGCGTCTTTACAACTGTCCAGTTGACATCCTCCTGGAGTTTATCCAGGTCTCTGCGTACCAGGTCAAGGGGATCAGGGTTGTTGTTGTCTGAAAAGGCATGCTTTACAACCTCGTCGTAAACATGAGCCCTCACCTTATAATCACCTTTCTTATTTCCTATTTCGTTAAGCGACAGAGTACCTCCTCCATCCTCTTTTACAAGCTTGCCATTTACATACCAGTCGACCTTAACCACGTCAGGATCAACAACTTTTACCCAAACATTCTCAGGATCGGTCAGCACCTTGGTTGTGTCGGCCATATCGTCAACAGGCCTGACAATATCGTATATATCAAGTATTATCTTTTCCCTGCTGACTGCATTGAATGAGGCCGGTTTCCTGTCACTTGTCCAACCCATCTTGCTGTTCTTGCTGGGCCTGTAAGCACCCTTGCTTGCATACACGGCACCTTCATATACGCCTACCCTGCCCAGAAGAGTGTCGATATCGTTGTAGCCCATCCAGTGAGACCATTTAGCACCTGTCGAATCGGCAGTTACATTTACCTGCCTTGGTTCGCTGCGTGTATACTGCCCCTGACCGTAATATTCATCGGCAAGACTGAAAAAACCATGTCCGGCTTCGTGCAGGGCTATATCCCGCCCATAGTTATATGAGAAGACCACTTCCCTTCCGCCGGAATTATTATAGGTAGGATTATTAAGTACGACATAATGCCAGTTAAATTCTCCAATTCCTGCTTTCTCTGCAGCCTGCGTGAACAACTGCTGGGCCAGTCTGCTGTCGACCCAACCCAGACGGTCCTCATCCTTTGTCCCGCCAAGGGCATTCTTTACTTCTACCTTCTTGGGCTGGCCGAATCTTGCTGCCACACTAACACCCGATTCTTCGCTTACCAGGTCGATCCTGTATATATTGAAGAAGTTGATATACCGTGTAAGAGGCCTGGTTGCCGGAGTTCCGGCCGACAGGTACTCAACTGCCCGCTCAACCTGACCGGGAAATTCAGACAGGTCTTCTTTGGTATACCCGTCCCCTGCATAACCGATCTTTACCCTGTTGTTGTCAGGACCAGTGATCTTTACAGGCACAACTTCAAAATTAAAAACAGGTGCTGTGAACGTTGAATCAGCAAAACCCCTCCTCCTCGTCCGTTGCTGGGTATCCTGTGAATAAACTCCTGTGCACAGAACGAGAAGTGTGCAGACCAGTACTGAGGCAGAAAATATCTTACGCATGGCAAAAAAATTTGGTTAATTCAGGTACAATGTATAAAAAATCCTGATGTTGAGTGTTGGTTTTACACTTTTTAACAAAATCGGGAGTATTGACCTGACCGTCTGTATTATTTTTTAACTATTACAAGACGGTTATTAAGAGCTCTTCCCTCTGCCGTTCCGTTATCGGCAACCGGATCATCCTCACCGAATCCTACCGGCTCAAGCCTTTCGGCATTAATCCCCAGGGCAGCCAGGGCGGTAATAAACGATTTTGCCCTGTTGGCTGAAAGCAGAAGGTTGTCATCGCTCCTCCCCACATCATCCGTATAGGATTCAACCCTGTAGGTAGCTGTAGTATCATTATTCAAAGCTGACACTATCATTTCGAACACAGGCTTGCATTCATCCTTAATGAAGCACTGGTCACGATCGAAATTGAGATACAGTGTTGCAGCTCCTTTTGTATCGAGCTCTGTGATCAGTTCATCGGCAGTGATATCACTTAAAACCTCTCCTTTCTCAACAATATTGAGGGTATAATAAAAATCCTCGGCAAACAGGTCTACCCATATCAATTTGTTGTCCTTTTTCAACGTCATCCATTTCTGGTTGGGATCATCTCCGTATGCCTTACCTCCCAGGTCGGAAACGATCTTTGAAAAAGTATCGATGATCATCGATGGTTTAACGGTTCCTGGTGTCTCATAGTAATAATACAGGACCTTTCCCTGCATCTCAAACTGGTCACCGTTCTCATCACAAAATCGGTATCCGCCGAAATCAACACTACGGTTGTCGACAAGATCAAATCCTTTTATCTTCGGAAACAACGGATAGTCTTTCGGGCCTTCCGTCTCCTGTCCTCTGGTTAACATCCCGGACAATAACAATAAGAATACAGGCAATATTTTCTTCATGGTATCAGAGCGGTTTGATTGGCCCTAATAATTTAAAGAAAAAAGCTGACTAAATCAAATAAAATTGCATTAAAGCTGACAGCCGTTCCGGAAGCGGCTCACAGGCCTTACCACTGCTGGTCATCAGACATTTATCTGGTCATAACCACGGCCACCGAGCCGATATGTCCACCCATGGGCGGATTCATTTTACGGATCTTTACCGTTACCTTGTTTATGCCTTTCAGGTTGTTATAGAGTGAATCGAGTATCCTTCCGGCTATATGTTCCAGCATATTCGACTTTTTCTCCATCTCCTCCTTTACCGTGCGGTATGCAACCTGGTAGTCGACCGCATCTTCCAGCCGGTCGCTCTCCGATGCAGGACCCAGGTCGGTTTCAATTATCAGGTCAATAATGAATTTATTCCCTACGATCTGCTCCTCGCGGTAATGACCGTGAAAAGCATAGAATTCCATATTTTCAAGCTGAATGATACCCATCCTAATGTTTTTATCTTAAATCAACCCAATTAGCACCATAATTTTGAGGGTGTCTCAAAAGTATCCTAACCACCCCGTATTGTATCTCAATACCATAACTTTCTCCTCCTCTGAAGAGGAGGAGTACCCAAACCTTTAGGTTTGGGGGAGGTGGTGCTATTTTGATACAGCCTCAAATTATTGATGCCCCTGAATTGCACATCATAAATGTAAGACAAAAATCGAAAACAATGAATAAATGCAGGCAGGTAAACGATGATTAAGTATTTATGCTTTTCTGTTAAAATCCTGATATATTTGTACTCCTAAACTATCAAGGCATGAACAGGGAAAATACCATGGAGAGCAACGATAACGGAGACCATAAGGAGCAGATGAACTTCATCGAACAGTTTATCTCCGAAGATATCGGCAAGGGGAAGAATGATGGGAAAGTTGTTACACGTTTCCCGCCCGAGCCCAACGGTTATCTCCATATTGGTCATGCCAAGGCCATATGTCTCGACTTCGGATCGGCTATAATGTTCGGGGGAAAGTGTAATCTGAGGTTCGACGATACAAACCCGGTGAAGGAAGAGACCGAATATGTCGATTCAATTAAAGAAGATATCAAATGGCTCGGGTTCGACTGGGAAGAACGTGAATTTTATGCATCGAATTACTTCGGCAGGCTGTATGATTTTGCCGTTGACCTGGTAAAAAGAGGACTGGCATATGTCGATGACCAGAGCTCAGAACAGATAGCCGGACAAAAGGGAACACCAACGGTACCCGGCACTCATTCCCCGTTCCGGGAGAGGAGCATTGAAGAAAATCTCGACCTGTTTACAAGAATGAACGCCGGGGAATTCGACGAAGGCTCAAGGGTGCTCAGGGCAAAGATAGATATGGCATCGCCCAATATGCATATGCGCGACCCGGTTATTTACCGTATCATAAAAAGGGCTCACCACCGGACAGGGAACAAATGGAACGTTTACCCGATGTATGATTTTGCGCACGGACAGAGTGATTATTTTGAGGGCATCACCCATTCGCTCTGCACCCTGGAATTTGAGGTCCACAGACCCCTTTACGACTGGTTTGTCGACAGGATGGTGGAGGGTGATTACAATCCTGACAAGAGTTACAGGCCGAGACAGATCGAGTTTAACCGGCTGAACCTTACCTATACCGTAATGAGCAAGCGCAAACTGCAGGAACTGGTTGCCACAGGGCTCGTGAACGGGTGGGATGATCCCAGGATGCCTACCCTTTCGGGTCTTCGCCGGAGGGGTTATACCCCTGAATCGATCCGTAGTTTCGTGAATAGCATAGGCTATACAAAAGTAGAGGCGATCAATGATGTGGCACTCCTTGAGTATGCAATAAGAGAAGATCTTAATATTAAGGCACCCCGGGTATTTGCCGTTATCGATCCCGTGAAGGTAATAATAACCAACTATCCCGAAGAGATGGTCGAGGAGATGGAGGTAATAAATAATCCGGAAGACGGATCAATGGGAACCCGTAAAGTCCCTTTCAGTCGCGAGATATATATTGAACGGGATGATTTCATGGAAGAGCCTCCTTCAAAATTCTTCAGGCTGGGTCCTGACAGGGAAGTGCGTCTCAAGGGAGCGTATATTGTAAAGTGTACAGGCTTCAAAAAAGATCCTGATGGCAGGATAAGTGAAATAAACTGCACCTATGATCCTGAAACCAAAAGCGGCGGACCTCAGAGCAACCGCAAGGTAAAAGGCACCCTGCACTGGGTTTCGGCAAAACATGCAACAGATGCCGAGATAAGGCTTTACGACCGGCTCTTCAGCCACGAAGATCCCGACGGGCAGAAAGGACATGACTATAAGGAATTTCTTAATCCCGGATCCCTTAAAATAATCACCGGCTGCAAGCTTGAACCCTCTATGGAGGATGTTGTTCCGGGACAAAAGTTCCAGTTCCAGAGGACAGGTTATTTCTGTGTCGATCCCGATTCGAAACCCGGAACACCTGTCTTCAACCGCACCGTCCCGTTAAGAGACTCATGGTCAAAAGTTAATAAAACGTAACGCAACCCCCTCAGTCCCTTAGTCCCTTAGTCTCTCAGGTCTCTCAGTCTCTTAGTCTCTCAGTCCCTCAGTCCCTTAGTCTCTTAGTCTCTCAGTCTCTCAGTCCCTCCATCTCTTGTCTTTCTAAACAATTAATTATATATTTGCAGGCTCAAAACTGCTTCGTGGTGTAATTGGCAACACGTCTGACTCTGGATCAGAAGAGTCCAGGTTCGAGCCCTGGCGAAGCAACAAAAAGTCCCGCAATGCGGGATTTTTTTTGCGAGCCGGGGCGAGAAGTCTATCCGCCGAAGCCTTGGCGAAGGCGGGAGCCCTGGCGAAGCAACAAAAAAGTCCCGCCCATCGGGATTTTTTTTTTGCGAGCCAGAGCGAGAAGTTTATCCCGACATTCGGCTTTTGACGAATTGTCGGGAAGTCCTGGCGAAGCAACAAAAAAGCCGCAATTATGCGGCTTTTTTGTTCTCACTCCCGCTCTCACACTCACTCTCCCAATAGGGTTGGAGCTAAAAGCCAGCGCGACAGTCTGTCTCCTCGGGGGAATGATCCACCGGATCATTCCAATCTCCCTCGGTCCGGTTCTTGCCAGGTTTTTGGGGGAATTTCTGTTGAAATTTAAATTTCAT
>JBJKPH010000185.1:0-2436 GCA_046706585.1 Bacteroidales bacterium
ACACTGGTTTCCCTCGTGCTGAATAATAAGGCTGATCAGCATGGGATAAAAAGGGAAACACAGGAAAAAGTGCTGGCAGTAGCTACAGGCATGGGATATTTCAAAACAGCAGAAGAGAATGCTGTAACCCAGTCTGAAACAAGGACCGGGATGATAGGATTCATCGCACCATCAATATCCGATCCATTCGTTGCAGATATTGAGCCCTATCTGTCGAAGGCGATGTCGTCTATCGGAGTGGGTCTTACAACCATTATTGCAAGTCCAAACGAGACAAAGATCGATAAACTTCTTGCAGGACTTAAGAAAATGTTTGCAGGCATGATCCTTACAGGTGATATTGCAAGTGATAATGTTATCAGAATACTCAGGAATTCAAGTTATCCTTTTGTGGTTCTTGAAAAATCCGTAAAGGATATGCGTACCAATATGGTACAAACAGACAATGATGCAGGCTTGAGAATGATGTGCGAGCACCTGCAGAAATTCAATTACGATAATATTACACTGGTATATAGCGGGAGTGCATCTACAAACGTAATTGAGCAGGTATCCGGTTTCTCAAGAATTATGAAAGAGATTAGTCCAGAGGTGTCTGTATTTGAAACCATCCTTTCAGTGAGACTGGGAATGAATAACGATTATATTGACGAACTCGCTCCTGTACTCAGGCCTCCAGTTAGTTCAAAACTCCTCGTGATAGCTGAAGGTAATCTTGTTTATCCTGTAATGCAAACACTTTCCCGTTCCCGTATCAGGGTTCCTACCGATGTGGCTGTTGTATCACTTGAGGATAACAAGGGCTTCGATATATTGCCTTCTCCTGTAACCAGGCTCAGAAAAAAACTTCCCGATATAGCCACAAAAACAGCAAAGATGGTATGGACTGAAGTAAAGAACTCGGGAAAAAGCAAGTACCGAAGATCGGTTTCTGTTACACCCGAGCTGATCATAGGCCACTCCTGCGGCACAATATAATTTACTGATGAAATCATCGACCCGGAAGGCGGTAATTTTTCTATCTATTATTACCTTAATAATATTACAGGGCTGCCGGGAAAATTCACTTATTAAGAACAAAGAATACCTGAAAGATATGGAAGCCAGGTATGAAGCCAGGAAAACTATGGCATCAGGAAGACTCAACTCCCTGTTCGGCATCATGAAAAAGGAAATGAGCGTTCAGGAGGAAGAAGCTATGAAATTCCTGTATGCATACATGCCACTTGGTGACCTGGCAGATTATGAAGGGGAATTCTTTTATCAGAATGTGCTTAAGTCGCTGCAGGCAAGGTCAGAAATGCCATGGGGCAGGAAAATACCCGACGAAATATTCCTTCACTGGGTGCTGCCAGTAAGAGTCAATAATGAGAACCTCGATTCGTTCAGGATCGATTATTATGATGAAATTGCTGACAGGATAGGGGATATAAGGAGTATGGGCGAAGCAGCACTTGAAATAAATCACTGGTGTCATGAGAAAGTAACATACCAGTCGTCTGATATCAGGACATCAGCACCGGAAAGCACGATGCTGTCGGCAAGAGGGAGATGTGGCGAGGAGTCGACTTTTACCGTTGCTGCAATGCGAACAGCCGGAATTCCCGCAAGACAGGTATATACCCCCAGATGGGCCCACACCGATGATAATCATGCCTGGGTGGAAGTGTGGATAGACGGAAAGTGGGAATATCTTGGTGCCTGTGAGCCTGAACCTGTTTTGAACCGCGGGTGGTTTACCGAACCTGCAAGAAGGGCAATGCTCGTGCATACCAGGGCGCTCGGGAGATATACAGGTGATGAGAAGGTTATTGAAAGCACGGTTAATTATGCAATGATAAACAACCTTTCAATGTATGCAGTTACAAAAGAACTGCAGGTAAAGGTGACAGACAATGAAGGCAGACCTGTTGACGGAGCTGTAGTGGAATTTCAGCTGTACAATTATGCTGAATTCTATCCCCTGGCAGCAATTCAAACGGGTGAGGATGGTAGGTGCAGCTTTGTGACAGGCCTGGGAGATCTCATTGTTTGGGCTCATAAAGGCGAAAATACGGGTTTCTGTAAAGTGACGGTTGATATGGCCGACAGTGTCGTTATCTCATTGGGTAGTGTCAGCGATCTTTCAGACCGGGAACTTGATCTTAATGTTCCTGTTAAAAGAAAACCCTTCCCGGGAATTGAAGGTCAGATTATCAAGGAGAACGCAAAGCGACTCAGGTACGAAGACTCGCTGAGAAATTCATATGTTGCTTCATGGGATCATGACGGTGCTGTTGAAAGACTCGTAAAGGAAGGGTATGGCAGGGATGATGTTATACCTTTAATTGAGAGGGCAATGGGCAATTATTCCGAAATTGCAGATTTTCTCGTGAAGGTGCCTCCTGATTCACGGAAAGAAGCACTCGAGCTATTGTCGGTGATATCGGATAAGGA
>JBJKPH010000186.1:0-9571 GCA_046706585.1 Bacteroidales bacterium
CAGGTTATGGAAATGGACGAATAGTTAAGTGGTCGGGATATGATTGGGTATTTGATGATATTCTGGGACCTGTTTATGGTATGGATGACCTTATATGGCGAGGAATAGTCTGGGCCGCAAGAAAGCCATTTGCCATGCAGGGCATCCCTCCGTTTGTTACCATGAGAGTGGATGATGCAGTTGGTGACGGACGAAATGTTACAAATTATTTCCAGTGGTTGCAGATATGCAACGAACATGGCATTATCCCCTGGATAGGAACATTTAATGATTACATACCTGATTATAATATAACAATGCTTAAAAACCTTATTGACAACAATAAGGTTACCGCATCGCCCCATGCTTTCTGGTGGAATGATTTCATGTTTTATAATCATGATAACCTGCCTTCTTTTGATGTGGTGGAGAGAACTCAGAGAGGAATTGATTTTTATAATGAACACGGTCTTAAAATATCAAAATACTTTATTCCTCATTATTATGAAATAAGTTCTGAAGCCTTACCTCTTATTCATGATGCAGGATGTGAATTTATTGGGATACATATGCTGCCGGATAGTCCTTTCTACACATCAATGTGGATCAATTGCGGACCTTACAGGTATGACAGGTATGGCCTGGATGACGAAGAGAGACCTGTTTATTATGCTGATTATGTAAATCTTAACGGAATAGATTTCTTCAACTGTGTTGTCGAAATAAGGGATGACGGAGGATATGAATGGTATCCTGACAACAATGTTGAATCAACAGCTTCCAGAGGAATAAGACATCTAAGGCGATCATTCAACAGCATGGTCCTTGCCTCATTGTTTACTCATGAGTATTATTTTGATGATATAACGGTGGATAATTTCAGGCAAATAATAGACATAATAACAAGTAGCATAACAGATTATAATCCGGAATACCGATCAATGGATTATGTATTGCAGTATATCCGTGCAAAAACAAATATCAGGATAACCGGAACCGTGGAAACTGATAATTCAGTGCAAATAACTTACAGTGGTAGTAACGATATGAATACCCGGTGTTATTTGTTCACAGAGCAAAATGGTGAAATAACATACAGTTTTGTCGAATTGCCACAGGTTAACGGAACTAATGATGTAATTGTATCTAAATAATATACGCCAGCCATACTATGAAAAGACAGATCAATATACTTATAACCGTATTTTTTCTACTATCACTCCATGCTAATGCGCAGTGGATTAGGGAAAAAAGCCCTACAAATAAAAAACTGAATTCAATAAGCTGTGCAGATAGTTCGGTTGCCTGGATTGCAGGAGATAAAGGAACGCTGTTATTCATGAAAGGTAATGAATGGAAGCTTTACTCAGGTCCCACAGCCAAAGATCTTTACTGTGTTGATATGATAAATGAGGGTGATGGCTGGGCTGTAGGTGCCGATGGTGCAATAATTCATTATAATGGCAGTGACTGGGAGAATGTTGAATCGCCAACAATTAATGATCTCTATTCTGTAAACTTTTCAGACAACAAAAAAGGAATAGCTGTAGGAGAAAACGGTATTATACTTAATTACAACGGAACCGGGTGGTACGTTTCGGGAGAAAAGATTAAAGGCAACCTTTTCTCAACACAATATTACGGGAATGATATATGGATCGGGGGCGGGCGTGAGTGTGAAAATGTACCTATTGTCAGGTTAAGCAGTAATGGAAAAGGCATAATCAGGACTACAGGTACGCAGGCAACGATTTCAGGTATAGATATGGTCTCACCTGATGACGGGTGGGCTGTGGGCAGTCCAAGTACAATAATGCATTTTGATGGCAGCTCATGGACAAAACCTGATATTGGATTCGGTTTTCCTTCATTAAGGGCTCTCTGCTTTGCCGGGAAAGGAACAGGAATTAGTGTTGGCTATGGCGGAACTATCCTGAGCTGTTCAAACAATGAATGGAAGCCCGAGGAAAGTGGTACACAAAAGAACTTAAATAGTGTGGCATTTGTAAACAACTGTTATTATGTTGTTGGTGACAGTGGTATCATACTAGTGAAAAAAACAAGCCAGGAAAAAGCAGTAAGAGCGATTGAAGAAGACATAAAAAATAACCTTGAAGTATACCCCAATCCGTGTGACGATTTATTGAATGCTACGATACCAGCAGGAGAAAAATATGCGAGATGCCTTATCTCAGTAAAAAACAGATCAGGCCAGACCATTCTTCAAAAAGAATTTGTAGCAGCAGATGTTAATACAATATACAGCATATCAACAAGGAAGTACAGTAATGGATTTTATATTCTTGAGATAATTTCGGGAGGGAAGAGATATTCAGCCAAGTTTATTGTTGAGCACTGATTCCAAACCGGCGTCTTTTATCAACAGTTATGGTCAGTCACTGATTCCAAAATGTTCTTTAATGCGCCGGGTACATTCTTTTTCCGGTATATTATCTGTAGCAACCAGTCCGGGACTTTGCTTATAAAGGAGTTTCTGCATGCTGCGTCGCATAATAACCTTTGCCGGATTTCCCATAATCACTGAGTCATCAGGGAAATGACCTCTTACAACACTTCCGGCTCCGATAATGCAGTTATTGCCAATTGTAGTATTATAAAGGATAATACAATTACTGCCTATAAATACGTTATCACCAATAACAATCTTCCCGAAGACACCACCACCAAGTTCCCCCTGGAAGCTATGTACTCCTCCGTCATGAGTAATAAACATTGTACCGCTAGTTATCCTGGCCTCATCGCCAATCTCAACAAGGTACGGCTCGGTGGAAAAAGACACAGTATGTACAAGGCAGTTCTTGCCTATTTTCACTCCCTGCCTTCTCAGGTAATTATTTCTTGTCTCCTCACCCATCTTTAACATCATGAGCTTGTAAAGCGTTTTAAAAATATTTACAATTGCTGAAATCATTATGTATTTTATTTAGTCTATTTATCAGAAAAATCAATCCTTCAATACATCTGTTATGAATGAAGCAAACAATGGTGCCATTTTTACTGAAAAAGCCCTTCCGGGATGTGAATTACCGGATCCGGATGAAAATTTATCCTGCAAATAGAGTCCTCCTTCTGTTTCAAACCGGTAAAAATCCCAAATATAAATATTATCCCCTTTTTCATTCCATTCATCCATAATCCACCTGTAAAAACTCTGTGTCCTAAGTGCCGCTTCTTCTGAAAGCCGGCTCCTTACAAGAACAGAAGGAGTCCAGAGGATAAAACGTGTTTCAGGGAAAGAATGCATTTTTTCCTTTAATGCATTGTATTGCAGTTTATAATTTTCAAGACTTCTGATTTCTGAATTAATATCCGGACTGCCGGTATCGGCATTTATATTACTCACATCATAGCAGTGTTTGAAAATAATAACATCAAAATTCCTTGTAAGTATCTCCAATGTTGGCTCTTCCATATAAGTATTTTCGCCTGCATTTTTCACCCAAATATTATAATAATCGTAAGGATAATTATTCCAGCCATAAGGAGACAAAGCAGGAAATTTACGTTCATAAATTTGATAATCAGTAGCATTAGCCCTGTTATACTTATGAATGTAAGTTTTTACATCACTCTTTTTAAAAAGCTTGCCTGATATTCTGCCGGTACCGCCCAGCCAAATGCTTTTACCCGTACTATGATGTAGGAATATTATCCTTTTACTATTTTTCATAATTCCTGCCAAAAAGCTTATTTATGTGATAATGAAGTTTACCGGAATAATACTTTCAACAACATGGATTATAAACTTACAGGTTTCTGCAAATATAATGAAAGGTATGCTATATACTAATTTTAAATTATCCTAAACATTTACATTGACCACTGACATAATATCCGGATTTTTTCTGCTGATTAGTCAACAATATTTTTCTAACTTTACGTTATAATTAAATTAAGTTGTGGTCTTCCTGATACAATCATTGCTAAAGCCTGTAATTTCTGAATAATATGATTTATCACTAGTTTTCCATTGTTCATCAAAATAATTCTTTATTAAAAAAAAAATATTATTTATTTGTTTCATTATGTTTTCTTAACCTAAAAAAAAGATACAGCAAGCAACTGGTTAGCAAGCATTAAATAAGTATAATAAGTAGTAAATTTAATAAGTAATTAATTCATGTCTTTATGAAAAGAATTCTGCCTCTCTTAGTTTTAGTCTGTTTTATTGCCGGAGCGGTGATAACAAACAGTTGTAAAAAAGAACCCGACATGCCAACACTTACCACTACTGCTTTAACCAACATCACCATTAATTCGGTGACAAGTGGTGGAGTAATAAAAAATGATGGTGGTGCCGAAGTGACGGTACGCGGTGTATGCTGGAGTACAACAGCAAACCCTACTGTTGGAGACTCACATACATCTGACGGTACAGGAGTTGGAAGCTTTGTTAGCAATGTAACCGGGCTGACTCCAAACACACAGTATCATATAAGGGCATATGCCACAAACAAAGCAGGGACGGCCTATGGAAATGACCTATCATTTACAACCACACCAATAGTTGTTCCAACGCTGACTACAGTTGAAGCAAGTTCTATTACTTTAAATTCAGCTGTATCAGGAGGGAACATAACATCTGATGGCAATGCTGCAATTACAGCCAAAGGTGTTTGCTGGTCAACATCACAATCACCAACTGTAAGTGATTCAACAACATCAGATGGAACAGGCACTGGTGACTTTGTAAGTACAATGACCCAGCTTGATCCCAACACAACCTATTACGTACGTGCTTATGCCACAAACAGTGCCGGTACTGCTTATGGTAATGAAGTTACATTTATCACAAATTCTATACTTGTTGCAACACTTACCACAAACGCGGCAACAGCAGTGACACAGACAACTGCAACCCTTGGAGGTAATATTACAGCTGATGGAGGGGGTGCAATAACAGCAAAAGGTGTTTGCTGGTCGACATCAACAGGTCCGACACTTCAGGATGCATTTACCTCTGATGGCACAGGATCAGGTGATTTTGTAAGTAATCTGACCGGACTGACACCCGGCACTAAGTACTATGTAAAAGCTTATGCCACTAATAGTGCAGGTACTTCGTATGGTAATGAGGTATCTTTCACTACAACTCCTGTCGGAGCACCTACCTTAACAACTGCCAATATTACTTCAGTTACACTCACTTCAGCAGTATCAGGCGGTGACATTACATCGAATGGTGGAGGTACAATAACCGCAAGAGGTGTTTGCTGGAGTACCACTGCTAATCCTACAACCAGCAGTTCAAAGACTTCTGACGGAACAGGCATTGGAACATTTGTAAGTAATATAACAGGTCTTACTCCCGGTGTAACATACCATGTAAGGGCATATGCATCAAACAGTGCCGGTACTTCTTACGGCAATGAAGTTACTTTCACAACTTCACCTGTCAATCTTCCTGCACTGACTACAGCTACAGTAACATCAATAACACTCACATCAGGTGTTTCAGGTGGTAACGTTACTTCTGACGGAGGCGGCTCCGTTACAGCAAGAGGTGTATGCTGGGCTACAACATCAGGACCAACTGTTGCTGACTCAAAAACAACTAATGGTACAGGAACCGGTACCTTCACAAGTAATATAACAGGTCTTACTCCCGGTACAACATACTATGTAAGAGCTTATGCTACCAACAGTGCAGGTACAGCATATGGAAATGAGGTATCATTCACTGCTAAACAGATAGTTCTTGCCACTCTGACAACTACTGCTGCATCCACGATAACAACGACTACAGCTGTCTCAGGTGGGGATATTCTTAATGCCGGAGGCGGTACTATTTCCGGTCGTGGTGTCTGCTGGGCAAAAACAGCTAATCCTACAATAAGTAATTCCATTACCACCGATGGTACGGGAAGCGGAACCTTCACAAGCAATCTTACCGGACTTGAACCAGGTACAACTTATCATGTTCGTGCCTATGCGGTTAATGAAACCGGAACAGCCTATGGCAATGATATTACTTTCACCACCCAGGTAGCAGTACCTACGCTGTCAACAGATGATGCTACTTCTATTACGACTACTTCTGCTGTATCAGGTGGTAACATAACAGCCGACGGAGGAGGTTCAGTAACAGCCAGGGGTATTTGCTGGTCAACAACAGCCGATCCTACCACTGCTGACTCCCACACTTCAAACGGAGCCGGAACCGGTACATTTACCGGTAATATGACCGGACTTACCCCCGGAGCCACATATCACGTACGTGCTTATGCAACAAACAGCGCAGGTACTGCTTACGGTGCTGATGTAACTTTCAGCGCGCTTGTTGCAATGCCTACAGTAACTACAACAGCAGCATCAGGTGTTACTCAGATAGCTGCATCTGCCGGAGGTGAAGTAACAAATGATGGTGGTGGAACCGTTTCAGCTAGAGGTGTCTGCTACGGAACAACAGCTACTCCCACAATTGCAGGTTCGCATACCACTAACGGTTCGGGTACAGGTGTGTTCACAAGCAGCCTTACAGGACTGACTTCAGGTACAACATACCATATCCGTGCATATGCCACTAACAGCGCAGGCACGTCATACGGCAGTGATGAGACCTTCACAACAGACCCTGCTGATCTTGCAACACTAACAACAACTGCATATTCTTCACTCGATGTTAATTCAGTTGTTTCAGGTGGTAATATAACAAATGATGGTAATGGCGCTATCACAGCAAGAGGTGTATGCTGGTCGACATCAACAAGTCCTACAATCAGTGACTCAAAGACAACAAATGGTACAGGATCAGGAAGCTTTACAAGCTCTGTTTCAGGTCTTAATCCCGGAACAACCTACTACCTGCGTGCCTATGCTACTACCAGTGCAGGTACCGCTTATGGTGCCGAAATTACCTTCAACACAATGGTAGCCGACTTTGATGGTAACAAGTATCACACAGTGAATATTGGCACACAAATGTGGACGGTGGAAAACCTTACCACAACTCACTTCTTAAACGGTGATGCAATACCAACCACAAATGCACCGGGTGATGATATCTCAGGTGAAGCCACACCGATTTACCAGTGGCCTGCAAGAGATTACGACTTTGTAGATATCTCGGCCGAATACGGAAGAATGTATACCTGGTATGTTGCTCATGACAGCAGGAATGCCTGCCCGACCGGATGGCATGTACCAACCAATACTGAACTCGAGGATCTTAAAACATACCTGGGAGGAGCTTCAGTAGCCGGAGGTAAACTTAAGGAAGCTGGAGAAACTCACTGGCTGACACCGAATACAGGTGCTACAAATGAATCAGGATTTACTGCTCTTCCTGCAGGCGATCGTTTACCTTCAGGTGGTGCCGGTGCCTTTGTAAATACATATGAATATGGTTATTACTGGAGTTCTACCCAGAATGAATTCAATACAGCACTCAGCTGGGGACAGACATTACACAATTCCGATGCAATTATGGAACAGAGTGGATATAATCCACAATCAGGTGTATCAATACGCTGTATCAAGGACTGATAACCAGGAAATGATCCGGGATACCGGAGAATGAAAATAGAAAACCGTCTCAGAAAAATCTGGGACGGTTTTTTTTATGGTGTAAGACAATAATAGTCCGGGAAATGCCTCTCTTGAGGAAAACCCAAAAAAATCAGTTTCCCTTTTTATTTATCCCGAGAACCTGTCTGTACACCTCCATAGTCTGGGAAGCTATCGTTTCCCAGTTATACTGGCTCATATCATATTCTATCCTTACTTCCCCGGTATTAATATTGTTCTTTAATCCCTCCTCCAGGGAAGCTACATCTCCACACTTGAAATAGCATTCGTTTTTAAGCGAAATCTGAAGATTAGCAGGTATATTACTGGCAAGCACAGGCAAATTATAACTCATTGCTTCCAGCAAGGATATTGGCTGTCCCTCATTAAAAGAGGGTAAGACAAATAATCGGGCATGGCTGAAAAGCTGTCTAAGCTGTTCACCTTTTACATAACCCGGCATAATTACGTTACTTTCCCTTGCCAGCACCTTCAGCCCTGAAGAATATGAAGTTTCATGATCAGAATCACCTGCTATCACAAGTCGGATCCCGGGAGGATTAAGCCGTGCAAAGGCTTTGATAAGAACATCAAAACCCTTCTCTTTTACAAGTCTGCCGACAGCAAGAACATATCTTTCCTTTTCCAGTCCAAGTTGCCCCAGGTAGTCATCATTTGAAGATCGGGTATGAAAAATTACCCCGTTATTTATATGTACAAGTTTATTGTCGCCTGAAAACTTACTTTTTTGATATCTGCTTACAAATATCACCTTGTCAGAAAACCTTGTGGACAATGATTCTGCAAATTTCAGAAAAGCACGTGCTGCTGACGACCATTTGGCATGTTCATAATTGGGACTATGATAAGTCAGTATTACCTTCAACCCTGCCAGCTTAAGTAAAGGAGTAAAAAAACCGGGGCCTATATTGTGTATATGAACAATGTCAGGACGTCTAAAGATACATGAAACAGAGCCTAAAAAAGAATGATAAAAAGCTTCAAAACCAGGTATACGGGTCGATGGAAGATCAATAAACCTGATATTTTCAAAACTTTTGTTGCGATTTGAAATATATGGTTTCCTGCGATATACAGTAATAATACAATCGCCTTTTGCCAATAGAGGATACAACTTTTCGCAATGTTGTTCTACACCACCCTGAATATCAGGAAAGCCCCTGGTACCTAAAACAGATATTTTCAAAATAAAATTTATTATGTATTTAGAAATCAGCGTGATCCGCTATAATCCCTGGCATCAAGTTTGATAAAAAGATCGTAATAGTTGCTCAGGAATTTTTCTTCTGAAAAATCAGTCTCGATAATAGAATGACTGTTAAGTCCGAAATCATGCCTTGCTGCTGCATCCTGCACAAGATGATTCAGCTTTTCAACTATTAAATCAATATCCCAGCAAGGAACAAGATAACCATTATATCCATCCCTGATAAGGTATGAATTATCCCCGACATTTGTAGCTACTACGGGCAATCCGGCTACCATTGCCTCCATTATGGAATTTGACAGCCCCTCATAAAGTGAGGTACTGAGGTATATATCTGAAGATTTAAGCAATTCAGCAATGTTTGCAGGCTTTATAAGAATTTGAACCTCGTCCTTCAGGTTTAACCTGGCAACAAGGGTTCTTATGTATTCCTCAAGAGGACCATAGCCAACAATATAATATTTCAGTTTGACACCCGGATTTTTATCAACAAGCTGCCTGAATGAATATAAAGCTGTTCTGAAATCTTTGGATTTGACAAACCTGCATACCGATATCAGTCTTATTTCATTATCCGCCCCGGTATTATCTGTGAATTCCGGTATATGAATTGTATTATGAATTACATAAATTTTACCTGAATCAAATCCTCTCTTTTCAAATTTGTTTTTACCGGAAAAGTTATTGAAAACAGTCATGTCATTCAAATGATTATGAACAAATTTTTCAATAAACAGCTTATAAAACGGGAATTTCTCTGTCCTGATACCACCTACGGTAATTATATTCTTAAAGAAAAACTTGGTAATTCCAGCAATAAGGTTAGCCTTTGTAAGG
>JBJKPH010000187.1:0-3874 GCA_046706585.1 Bacteroidales bacterium
GTATAATCCTGGCTGAATAGAGTTTTGTTCCGTTAGCATGGATGCTCTGACCGAAAAATACGCCGGGTGAGCGGTGCAACTGTGAAACTACAACCCTCTCGGCACCATTAATAACGAAGGTAGCCCTTTCGGTCATATAGGGTACCGTTCCCAGGTATACATCCTGGATCACGGTATCAAAATCTTCATGTTCAGGGTCTGTGCAATAAAGCTTAAGTTTAGCTTTCAGTGGCACACTATAAGTGAGACCCCGTTCTATACACTCCTCAATAGTGTATCTGGGAGGGTCAATTGAATAATCCAGGAACTCAAGGATAAAATTATTCCTTGTATCGCTTATCGGGAAATTCTCCTGGAAAACCCTGTGCAGGCCCTCTTCTTTTCTACGCTCCGGAGTTGTCCCCATCTGGAAAAACTCCTTAAATGATTTTAACTGAACCTCAAGGAAATCAGGATATTCCAACTGATTCTTTATAGAGGCAAAACTTATTCGATCTTGAATTTTTGAGGACATTTAATATGTTATTAAAAGAACTTTATATTTAAACGACAAAAAGGCCTAGTCCCGACAAACCCGGGACTAAACCTGTTAACCTACAACAAGGTAAACCTTATTTAAGTTCAACTTCAGCTCCTGAATCTTCTAATTGTTTCTTCAGTGCTTCAGCCTCATCTTTTGTTACACCCTCTTTAATAGGTGCAGGAGCAGAATCAACTACTGCCTTAGCTTCTTTCAGTCCGAGACCGGTAAGGTCTTTCACAAGCTTAACGATCTGTAATTTCTGTCCACCTGCTGATTTAAGAACTACGTCGAACTGGGTTTTTTCTTCTGCAGCTGCAGCGTCACCGCCGCCTGCAGGACCAGCTACTGCAACAGCTGCTGCAGCAGGTTCAATTCCGTACTCATCCTTCAGGATTCCTGCCAGTTCATTTACATCCTTAACAGTTAAGTTTACAAGCTCTTCTGCTAACTTTTTAAGATCTGCCATTTCTAATTATGTTTATAATTTGATAATTTTTATTTTTAATTCTCTCTTTTAGAAAGAGTTTCAAGAACACCATGAATAGTGTTCGAACCTGACTGCAGTGCCGAGATAATATTCCTGGCAGGTGATTGCAGTAGAGCAATAATATCGGCGATAAGTTCCTCTTTCGACTTGAGTGTAACAAGTGTTTCAAGCTGATCTTCGCCAATATATACCGATTCTTCTACGTAAGCACCTTTCAGTACAGGTTTGTCATGTGTTTTCCTGAACTCCTTGATAAGCCTTGCGGGCTCATTTCCGGTATTCGAGAACATGACAGACGTTGAACCTTTAAGAACTTCGTAAAGTTCTTCCAGGTTTTTCTGAGAACCCTCCATTGCCCTTTTTATCAGCGTGTTTTTCACGACGATAAGCCTGATTTCTTTTTCAAAACAGGCTCTTCTCAGAGCGGAAGTATCTTCAGCGTTCAGCTGAGCAGTATCAGTCAGATAAAAGTGTGAGTACTCTTCAAGGCTTTCGGTCAGACTGTTTATAATAGCGGCTTTCTCTTCGCGTTTCATTTTTCCTCCTGTTTTATTTCCAACATTACTCCTCTATCCCTTTGGGATCAATCTTAATACCAGGGCCCATTGTACTTGAAAGGAACACACTCTTAATGTATGTACCTTTTGTAGCCGTTGGTTTCAGCTTGACAATTGTTGACATAAACTCTCTTGCGTTTTCAACAATTTTTTGAGGTTCAAATGAAACTTTTCCGATTGAGGTATGAACGATCCCGTATTTATCAACCTTGAAATCGATCTTACCCTGCTTCACTTCGCTAACAGCCTTCCCTATTTCCATGGTAACAGTACCACTCTTCGGGTTAGGCATCAGTCCTCTCGGACCGAGTATTCTACCAAGCTGACCGATCTTACCCATTACGGAAGGCATGGTTATGATCACATCGATATCAGTCCATCCACCCTTGATCTTTTCGACATAGTCGTCCAGACCAACGTGGTCGGCTCCGGCAGCTTTTGCCTCTTCTTCCTTATCGGGAGTACAAAGTACAAGCACTCTTGTCACCTTGCCTGTTCCATGGGGAAGAGAAACAACGCCCCTTACCATCTGGTTTGATTTCCTCGGATCGATACCTAACCTTACATCAATATCGACAGAAGCGTCGAACTTAGTACTGGTAACATCTTTCACCAGATTCGCTGCTTCGGTCAATGTATAAAGCTTACCCTTCTCAAATTTTGATTGGGCCAGCTTCTGATTCTTGGTAAGTTTAGTCATTTTATCCTTATCTATTGATTTAGTTACTTGCGGGGAATTTACCTTTAACATTTATCCCCATACTTCGTGCGGTACCAGCAACCATTCTCATAGCCGACTCTACCGTAAAACAGTTCAGGTCTTCCATCTTATCCTGAGCGATGGTCCTGACCTGGTCCCAGGTAATCGACGAAACCTTGTCGCGGTTGGGTTCCGATGAACCCTTCTTTGTCCTTGCGGTTTCGAGCAATTGAACAGCTACCGGAGGTGTTTTGGTCACAAAATCAAATGATTTATCACTGTAAACCGTAATTACCACCGGTATAATTTTACCAGCCTTGTCCTGGGTCCTCGCATTAAACTGTTTGCAGAATTCCATGATATTCACCCCTTTGGCACCCAGTGCGGGCCCCACAGGTGGTGATGGATTAGCTGCTCCGCCACGAATCTGTAACTTGATTAATCCAGCAACATCTTTTGCCATAATTTACAATTTGCTTAGTTTTCGCGAGAGCTTGACTGTTACTCAGGAAGCATTATAGGTTTCGTAACAGTCAATATCTTAATTAATATAAATTCAAACTTCTTTTTCTACCTGCATGAAGCTCAGTTCAAGCGGCGTTTTTCTTCCAAAGATCTTCACCATTACCTTGAGCTTCTTCTTCTCTTCGTTAACCTCTTCAATAACCCCTGTAAAACTGTTGAACGGACCATCGATTACCCTCACCGACTCGCCGACAAAAAACGGTACATTTATCTCCTCATCACTTGCTGCAAGTTCATCAACCTTACCCAGTATCCTGTTTATCTCGGCTTTTCTGAGTGGCACAGGATCACCCTGTTGTGTTCCCAGAAAACCTATCACGTTAGGAATATTCTTAAGGATATGGGGTATTTCACCGACCAGAGCAGCTTCAATAAGGACATAACCGGGAAAGAAATTCCTCTCCTTGTTGATCTTTTTCCCGGCCCTTATCTGGTAGACCTTTTCGGTGGGAATAAGAACCTGGGTAATGTATTCCTGGAGGTTGAGACGGTTGATCTCACTCTCAATATATTCCATTAACTTTTTTTCCTTCCCCCCTATTGCCCGAAGTACGTACCACTTCTTTACAGTCTCACTCATCGGAGAAATAATTAATAGATTAATTTGTACACCATTGACATGATGTTATCGAAAGCAAGGTCCATTAACGAAACGGCCACTGCTATTATCAGCGATGCCACCATAACCACGGTGGTGCTGTTTTGCAGTTCGCTCCATGTTGGCCATGTCACTTTATGAACCAGTTCGGTAAAAGACTCTTTGAAATATTTCCTGATATTCATTATCCTTATTATTAGTCGCACGGGAGGAGAGACTCGAACTCCCGACACCTGGTTTTGGAGACCAGTGCTCTACCAACTGAGCTACACCCGTATATAGTGATATGAACATCCCGCTGTAACGGGATGTCCATATATTATATATGTATCAAGAGTATTACTCCAGAATTTCGGTAACCTGTCCTGCACCAACTGTACGGCCACCTTCACGTATAGCAAAACGGAGTCCCTGGTTAATAGCAACCGGAGTTATAAGATTAACCTCGATTGTTACATTATCACCCGGCATTACCATTTCTGTT
>JBJKPH010000188.1:0-6012 GCA_046706585.1 Bacteroidales bacterium
TCCTTGCTGCGACTGGGCGTAGCAATACCTTGGGTCACCAGGTACAGGCCTGGCCTCGAAGCCGTCACCACCGATAAGGAAATCCCATGCCTCATTAATAATTCCGCCGTTTGTCCATGCATATGCAGGCCCGCGCCACGATCCGTTATCCTGCATTCCTCCGTATACATTATAAGGTGTTTCCATGTCAACGGCAACATGATAGAACTGGCCGGCCGGAAGGTTTGTTACATGTTGCCATGTTTTTCCCATGTCATATGTAATAGCCATCCCCCCGTCGTTCCCGTCCATCATATGCTTCGGATTTTTCGGATCGATCCACCATGCATGGTGGTCGAGGTGTACAGTCTCAGCAACTCTGGTCGGGAATGTAAGCGCTCCATCCTCACTCATGTTTATTCCTGAGAACAAGGTGTAAACCCTGTTCTCATTGGTTGGGTCCACATGTATCTCTGCATAGTAGAAAGGCCTGTTACCAATATTCTCTTCTCCTCTCCTTGACCATGTGAATCCTCCGTCTTCAGACCTGTAAATAGCATTGGTCTCTGATTCAACATATGCATACACATAATCAGGTTTGCTCATGGCAATTGAGAGTCCTACTCTTCCTGTTTTTGATGGCAGACCACCCGACAATTTGGTGAAATGCTCTCCGCCATCGAGGGTCATGTAGATACCTGATCCCGGTCCGCCTGAATTAAAGAACCATGGCCACCTCTGGTGATCCCACATACCTACAATAAGTTTATCAGGATTTGTCGGATCCATTACCATATCTGACACTCCTGTCGATTCGTTCGTAAAGAGGATCTGTTTCCATGTCTTGCCACCATCTGTAGTCTTGTAAACACCACGTTCCCTGTTCGGTGCCCATGGGCTGCCTATGGCGCCAACATATACAATGTCGCTGTTATCAGGATTGATAAGGATCCTGTGGATATGTCTTGTGGCTTCAAGACCCATCAGTTCCCATGTCTTTCCTCCGTCAAGACTTTTGTAGATGCCATAACCGCCGGTTACGCTGTTCCTGGGATTACCTTCGCCGGTTCCGGCCCAAATAACTGAAGGTCTTGCAGGATCAATAGCCAGAGCCCCAATAGAGCTGACCTTCTGATCATCGAATACAGGCTCAAATTTAATTCCGCCGCTGGTTGTTTTCCATAATCCACCTGATGCGGTACCGACAAAGAATACTTCCGGGTTATCTTTCTCAACCGCAAAGGCCGTTACCCTGCCACTCATTCCGGCAGGTCCGATATTTCTGGGTGTAATTCCCCTGAACACGGACATGTCAACAACCTGGGCATTCAGACCTGTTGTGACAAGTAGTAACACAAGGGATAGTTTCAGGTTTTTGTAAAGATTCATAACTGAATAGTTTTTGTTAATTATCTATTGTATATCAAAAAGAATATTATCAGTAATTATTTGTTCTCAGTATAAATTCAATTGTATCCTCAGGTTATATGCTTCCGATGATAAAAATCGCAGGTCTCCTGTTGATATCCGGAATATTAGCTTTCCACTCTTTTACCGTCATGGTGCGGATAAGTTCATTTTCACCTGTCAGGTCACAGGAGACTGAGAGCATGGTTGCCGGGCTGCAGGTACTTATCAGTTCTTCAAGCATTTTCTGGTTACGATATGGCGCTTCAATGAATATCTGGGTTTGACCCCCGCCGGCTAACCTTTCGAGGTTCCTGATGGCAGATACCCTTTCATTAGTCTTTACCGGCAGGTATCCGTTAAATGCGAATGACTGTCCGCTGAACCCCGATGCCATCAGGGCCAGCAGTATCGATGACGGTCCTGTTAGCGGAACCACTCTGATACCCGACTTGTGGGCCATGCTTATTATCCCGGCTCCCGGGTCAGCCACTGCAGGCACACCTGCTTCACTCATAAGTCCCGTATCGTTACCTTTAAGTATATGTTCAATGATCCCGGGAAGCTCGCCGACCTGCGTATGCTCGTTCATTATAAAGAACCTGCACTCATCGATAGGGAATTTCCTGTCAATAAGCCTCAGGAATCGCCTGGCCGAGCGTATCTCCTCAACAATAAAGTTACGAAGGCTGAGTGTAATGCCAAGCACTCCCCCGGGAAGCACGTCAGAATATTCAGGTGACCCAAGGGTTGTAGGAACGAGGTATAATTTCCCGGATGTCATAATTGAATTTAGCATAAAAATAGAAATAATTTCCAAGCAGCAAGCATATTCCTTTTATGTCAAATTACTATTTTTATCTCTTTGATGCTATTTATGGATAAGGTAAAAGTAACATTTCTTGGAACAGGTACCTCACAGGGAATTCCTGTAATTGCTTGCGATTGCAGGATCTGCACATCGGGGGACGACAGGGATAAAAGGCTCAGGTCTTCAGTTCTGATTGAGTACGGATCACACACTATCGTGATAGATGCCGGTCCGGATTTCCGCCAGCAGATACTGCGTGAGAAGGTAACTTCGCTCGATGCCATTCTTATTACTCATGAACATAAAGACCATATTGGAGGAATGGATGATGTCAGAGCATTTAATTTCAGGACCAACAGTGCAATGGATATTTATTCAGACACCAGGGTGGAAAAAGCGATCAGGGCGGCATATCCCTATGTCTTTTCCGACGACAGGTACCCGGGCTCACCGATGATGAACCTTCATACAATTAACGGTGAACCTTTTGACCTTTTCGGAATTGAAATAGTCCCGGTAATTGTTGATCATTATACGATGCCTGTATACGGTTTCAGGATAGGAGAGTTTGCTTATATTACCGATGCCAATAATATTTCAGATGAATCGATGCAGAAGCTCAGGGGAGTAAAGTATTTTGTAATAAATGCCCTGAGAAAAAAGAAACATATGTCGCATTATTGCCTGGATGAAGCGCTTGAAGTAATAAATAGATTATCCCCCGCTCGGGCATTTATTACACATATAGGACATCAGATGGGATTACATGCGGAAGTCTCCGAAGAACTCCCGGAAGGGACTGAACTGGCATACGATGGTCTGAGTTTTACCTTTGACCTGTAACTGTCAGTTTCGTTTTCTGTAGCTAGTCTTTAACTTCTTCTGATAAGAGGGTGAGAAGAAATATTTATTCCTTCCCAACTGGCTGGTACTTAAATGTGATGATTTCTGTTTCTTTGCCCATGGATTTTGTTTCGATGCAGCACAACCCGATACCATCAGTACCATTATTAAAACAGGAGCAAATCTTAGTAAGTATTTTATGAACTTCATTAGACCTTCTGATTTTTGAAGTGCATGCTAACGGATATAAAATTACAAAATTTTTATAATATTCCTTTGTCCATTATTTTCATATTGATACGAAATATTCCTCTTTAGGTTTCATTGCTTGCTCCGCTCGGCAATATAATTTAAATTGCAGCACTAATTCTTTACAGAGAGCAGAATGGGCCGGTTATTAAAATATACTATCATAATCCTGATGGGTGTAACACCTCTTACAGCTATTTCACAAAGCCTTGATAATTTTGGACTCTCTGCATCTGATGGGTTGAAACTGAAACAGTTCATCCTGTCAGATAGTTCTGTTATCAACGCAGGGGATGACCAGCCACTGTTCAGTTTTGAACTCAACGGACGATACCACAGGTCGGATGATGTCAGCAGTGTCCTGACAGGCACCAGGTTTATAATGAACTATGAAGAGTCACTTAGGGTCACATTCACATCTTTCGGCGGGGGAAACCCTGGCTGGAGCGGTGAAATTGCATTTGAAAATCTGGGTTTTGATACTATTGAGATAAGCAATGTACTTCCTTTCGGTGAAGCTGATGACAGGGTGTATATCACTGCTAAAGAGCCATGGGATCTTGCCAGGGCTTACCTTCACCGACCCGGTCACAGGCCTCTCAGGGTCATACTTCCTGATAATGCATGGGAACTGGGATATGGAGCTGTATCTGCCGGCGACGGGCTGTCAGTATGTGCCCTTGTCAGAAGGGGCACTACTAATGGTGGCCGGAAACTGCGATACTCAACACTGCTTCCTCCACGCTCAATGGTAGTATATAACATGTATGGAGATACTTATACAGGCCTGTGGCAGGAAGGTATAAGGCTGATGTTCCATGACCGGTACCTGTACGACCTGGCTGATTTCGACAATACCCTCTACCAGAGGGATGATCTGAAATGGATAAGGAACAGTTACCTGATAGCCCTTCAGTTTGCATGGGACAGGAATTTTTACGACCGTTTTGAGGGGAAGTACAACTATGCATCATTTCTGAAGAAATTTATTGACAGGTTCGGATACCTTGATGTTTACGGTATATGGCCTACATGGCCGCGCCTTGGTGTCGACAAAAGGAACCAGTGGGATATGTACTCTGACCTGCCGGGGGGGATTGATCAGCTGAGAAGCTATGCCAGGCTTTCGAGGCAATATAATACAAGATTCTTTATTGCATATAATCCATGGGACCAGAGTGCAGGAACTGAAGATACATATTCAGGGTTGGCAAAACTCATTCAGGGAGTTGAGGCCGATGGAGTAGTGCTGGATACCAGGAGCAGTTCAGGTTATGATTTACAGGCTGCTGCCGATTCTGTCAGGCAGGGAGTGATAATGTACTCAGAAGGAATGGCTGTTACCGGTGATATGCCCGGAATTCTGTCGGGAAGGGTACATAACGCAATATTCCTTTCCCCTGAATTGAACCTTAACAGGATAATAAAACCTGAATTTGCAATATTCAGGGTACTTGATGTTGGTGAAGCTGTCCTGCACAGAGAGATAGCCATTGCATTTTTTAACGGGTATGGTTCGGAACTGAACCTCTTCAGGCCTGGCAGGGATTTTCAGGTAGACGATGATTATGACCTGTTATCAAAAACGACCAGGTTATTAAGGGAGAACAACTCCCTGTTCCGCGATACCGGCTGGATGCCACTGGTGGAAACAGCCGGGGACGATATCCTTGTCAACAGATGGAAAAACGGATCAAAAACATTGTATACAGTGTACAGCGATAATCCATCAGGTGTCGATAAGCCTCTTATTGAGGTTGAGCCGGAGGAAGGATTTCACTTTTACAGCATATGGAACAATTGTGAACTGGAACCGGTAAAAGAAGATATGAAATGGATGGTTAACGTACATACCGATCCATATCCGTCAGCATACAGTGGTGACAGAAGAGAAGGAAGTCTTGAATGCATTGTAAAATACCCTGTCGTGCTTTCTGCAGTGATAAGCGGAGATTCACTGCATATATCATCGGTCAGCGATGGGACTGTCAGCATATGGAAAGATGAGCCTTCTTACCAGGGAACTCATGCTGATTTTGAATACAGTTCGGATACAACTCTGTCAGTAAGAGATCTTTTCGGTGAGTATGAAGGCAGGCTGGTTATCCAGCTTGTGAACGGCCGGGAAGTTATTGACAGCAGGGAGGTAAGAAAGACCGGAGGTAAACCATGGCTTATTTCAAAGGTATCTCATACGCCTGCCGGGAAAAGTGTACCTGAAGAGATGGTTATGATACCAGCTGCTGAATTTGAATTCAGGGTATCGGGGAACGATAATTTTATACCCTATCATGAAAACGGAGAAGGCAGAATGGTTCGACTTGACACTTTCCTTATAGACAGGTATCCGGTTACTAACGAGGAGTACTACCGTTTTATCAGCTCAACCGGATATTACCCCAGGGATACATCCAATTACCTGGCTGACTGGGTGAATGGCACTTACAGGCAGGGACAGGAGAAATACCCTGTTGTATATATAAGTCTTGAGGATGCAAAGGCTTATGCCGAATGGGCCGGAAAAAGACTGCCGACAGAAACCGAATGGCAGCTTGCAGCCCAGGGTACTGACGGAAGATTATGGCCATGGGGAGACGAATTTCACGGAACCAAGTGTAATAATGCTTTTGAAAGGGCAACACCGGTCGATGCATTTCCAAAAGGACAGAGCACATATGGGGTTTACGATCTTGTGGGGAATGTATGGCAGCTTACAAATGATG